>CAZTXU010000026.1:0-12282 GCA_964617705.1 uncultured Muribaculaceae bacterium | reverse complement strand
CCACATGGGCATTGATCATTTCGACCGATTTTATTTACTTTTTTAGGTTGTTGTTTTTTAGGTTTACTATTATCTTCAACAGCTTTACCTTTAACAACTTGTTTTCTAACTGTATTTTGTCTTATTTCAGCATTAATCAAAAACATAGTTATTTCTTTATCAACAACATCTAACATATCCTCAAATAATTCAAAACCTTCACTTGTATATGCTCTTAATGGATTTTCTTGTGCATAACTTCTCAATTGAATTCCTTCTCTTAATAAAGCCATTGTATTAATATGATTCATCCAATGTGTATCTATAACACGAAGTGAAATTGCTTTTTCAAATTCATTTACTACTTCTTCAGGATAATTACACATTTTTTCTTCGTATTCCATAACAATCTTATTGTATATAAAATTAATTACTTCTTGACTTGATATATTAGAAATATCATCTAAAGTTATTTTATTTTTTAGTAATTTACCATTAACTAATTCTAAAATTTCATTTAAATCTTGACCAATCAATTCTTCATGGCTTTCAACTAAAGTAGTAATATAATTATTAATTGTTTTAAAAGCAGTTTGTCTAATTGAATTACTATCTAAAATCTCATTTCTTTTTTCATAAATAATTTCTCTTTGTTCATTAACAACATTATCATATTCAAGTAAATGTTTACGTAAATCAAAGTTATTTCCTTCAACACTTTTTTGAGCAGATTCAATTGATTTTGAAATCATTTTAAATTGAATAGAAGCATCTTCGGTAAATCCTACCTTTTGTAACATCATTTTAGCTCTATCTGTACCAAATCTAACCATTAATTCATCTTCAAATGAAACATAAAATTGAGAAAAACCAGGGTCTCCTTGACGACCTGAACGTCCTCTTAATTGGTTATCAATTCTTCGAGATTCATGTCTTTCAGTTCCTAAAACACATAATCCTCCTAATTCCCTAACACCTTCACCTAATTTAATATCTGTACCACGACCAGCCATGTTAGTGGCAATTGTTACCGAACCTTTTTGACCAGCGTTTGCTATAATTTCGGCTTCTTTTTCATGGTTTTTAGCATTCAATACTGAATGTGGTATGTGTTCTTTTTTTAACATAGAACTTAATAATTCACTAGTTTCAACAGCTACAGTACCAACTAAAATTGGTTGTCCTTTTTCATGTCTTTCTTTAATTTCAGTAATAATTGCTTTATATTTTCCTTTTTTAGTAGCAAAAATCAAATCTGGTTCATCAATTCTTACAACTGGCTTATTAGTAGGTATTTCAATAACATACATGTTATATATATCTCTAAATTCTTCTTCTTCTGTTTTAGCTGTTCCAGTCATACCTGATAATTTATCATACATTCTAAATAAATTTTGAAATGTAATAGTTGCTAAAGTTTTTGTTTCTTCATTAATTTGAACTCCTTCTTTAGCTTCGATAGCTTGATGAAGTCCATCTGAATATGCTCTTCCTTGCATTAATCGTCCAGTAAATGGATCTACAATAACAATTTTTCCATCATTTACAACATAATCAAAATCTTTTTTCATTGCAAAATTAGCTTTTAATGCTTGATTTATATAATGAACTAATGTAGTATTTTCAAGATCATATAAGTTATCAACAGCAAAACATTTTTCTGCTTTTAAAACACCTTCTTCATCTAGTGTTACTGCTTTAGTTTTTTCATCATACATATAACCATTATTTTCTTTTAATGTTTTTGCAAATTTATCAGCTTGAATATATAAATTAGCAGATTGCATTTGTCCTCCAGAAATAATAAGTGGAGTTCTAGCTTCATCAATTAAAACTGAGTCAACTTCATCAATAATTGCAAAGTTTAAGTGTCTTTGAACTCTATCTTGAGCTCTTACAACCATATTATCTCTTAAATAATCAAATCCAATTTCATTATTAGTGGAATATAAAATATCGCAATCATAAGCTTGTTTTTTTTCAGTAGGTGTTAGTTCTCTTAAGTTAACTCCAACTGTTAAGCCTAAAAATCTATAAATATTTCCCATCCAATTAGCGTCACGATTAGCTAAATATTCATTAACAGTAATTATATGTACACCTTTTCCTGTTAATGCGTTTAAATAAGCTGGCATAGTAGAAGTTAAAGTTTTTCCTTCTCCTGTTTTCATTTCTGATATATTGCCATAATGAATAGCTAACCCACCAATAATTTGAACATAATATGGTTTTTCTCCAATAACACGATTAGCTGCTTCTCTTGCAACAGCAAAAGCTTCAACTATAATATCATCTAATGTTTCTTTTTCTAATCTTTTTTTAAATTCTATCGTTTTTTCTTTTAGTTGCTCATCAGTTAATTTAGACATTTCTTCATCTAAAGCGACAACTTGATTAGCTAGTTGTTCAAAACGGCTTAATTCTTTATATTCGTGATCAAATAGTTTTTTTAAAAAATTCATAATCTACGTCCTTTCAACATTACTTATTAATTATACCAAAAAAACAATAAAAATAATAGTGTTTTTATTGTTTTATTTATTTTAATCATCTAATCCATTGGTTAAAGTTACTTCAATATTTTTAGTTTCGTTATCACTAAAGTACTCTATTTTAACTTTATCACCTACTTGGTGTTTGTAAAGGAGATATTTGAAATGAGTAGTATTTTGAATTTCAATATTATCTATTTTTAAAAGTACATCGCCTTTTTTTAGTCCTATTTCGCTTGCTGTACTGTTATTTTCTACTTGTACAATAACTGTTCCATTTTTTATAGAACTATCGATATAAATATCATTTCTTCTTAAATAATAATCACTATCAATATCTATTAATGATACTCCCATTAATGGTCTTGTAATTTTTTCGTTATTTTCTAATCTATCTAATATAGAAGTTACCATTTCAATTGGTATTGCAAATCCCATTCCTTCTACTTCATTTTTTACTAGTTTTAATGTATTAATACCTACTATTTCTCCGTTTATATTACATAGTGGTCCTCCACTATTCCCGGGGTTTATAGCGGCATTTGTTTGAATTACATCAAGCATAAAATTGCCTCCACTAGATAAAGTAGTAGTAACTGTTCTTTCTTTTCCTGATACTATTCCTTTTGTAACTGTTCCTGCGTATTCTTTAGATATAGGTGTTCCTACGGTAAATACTGTATCTCCTATTTCTAATTTTGTACTATCACCAAATTCAGCTATGGTCATAACATATTTTGCATCTATTCTTAATACTGCTGCATCAACATATTCATCACTACCTAATAAAGTTGCTTCTACTTCTTCACCATTATTATTAGTTATTTTAAAACTTGTTGAATCGCTAATAACATGATTATTTGTTAAAATATATCCATATTGTTCATCTGATTTATAAACAATTCCTGTTCCTAAACTTGTTTTTAATCCATAAGAATAAGCTTCAACAGTAACTACAGAATCATATACTTTTTCAATTGATTCTTTGATTGTATTAGTTTCTGTTATATTAACTTCACTAACTGTTTTAGATGTAAATATTGTTTCATTAGTTAAATTTAATTTACAAACAACATAAGTTCCAATAATTCCTATAAATAAAGTAATTATTGGCAAAATTATATTTATTGTTTTTTTCATTTGATCACCTTCTTATAAGTATAATATATTTCGCCAATTATTTGGAAAACCAATTCTATTTAAAATTTTTGTTGCTTCTACAGAAAATAATTTTCCTTCTAATATGTCTATTTCATAACCTATTTCATTTATAAAATCTGTAAACTCTCTTTCACTTAACATTTGTTTTAAAATAATTACTACAGAATATAAATCGTTTTTACCATAAATATATTCTTCTTCTACTTTTGGTATATCTAATTTAGCATGAAATTTACTATCTGGTATTTTTCTTTGAGTAGTATGATCATATAATATATCTTCGTGAGCACATAAATTTCGATAATTAGCTAAAATTGATAAATATATTTCTAATGTTTTATGATCTATATTATAAGTTTCTGCTATTTCATTTTTATCTTCTTCTTTTAAAATGGTATATAATTCTGAAATTATACCAAATGATAAGACTTTTACTGATACCCATAACGGAATATAACCATAATTATTTACATAATGTGAAGTAGCTGAGTGTTGTTTGGCATTCTTGCTTATTTGTCTTTTCATTTTATTAATTACATCATTAACTTGACGTGTTTTTAAACTATCATTTCTAAAGTTTTTAGCATTTAAATATTCTTTTTCTCTATATCCATATTTTTTTGATAATTGATAACTTGTAATAGATTTTATATTGTTTTCAATTACTAATATATATTTAAACATAATATTTCGCATTTTTCTATCAAAAATAAATATTGAATATAATTCTTCAAATGTTGAACCTTCAATGAATTGACTTTTTCCATTTTGTTTCATTAAAAGGTGTCTATATCCATTTAAAAAAAAGTAGTTTTCACGAAACAATACTTTTTTTGCTTCGTAGTAATCATTGATTGTTAATCCTTTACTTTCAAGTATTTCTATTTGTTCATCAATGGTTTTAAATGTCTTAAGTCGCATACCATCACCATAGTAATTATATCACAAATAGTATGAAAATAAAATGAATTTTTTGTGAGAATTTTGTGAAGAAATTATATTAACAAAAAAAGAGTATTTCTACTCTTTATCAAAATATTTTAATAATAGTTGAACTAGTTTATCGTCAGTTACTGTTTCAATGTAAACTTCACCATCTTCATTAATTTCATGAAGTAAATGAAATTCTTCATATATTTCTTTTTCATCATCACTTATTCTAGCAGCAGTGAAGTAGTTTTCATCATGATATATAGCTTGCTTTAAAACGATATATTTATTTCCATCTTCTAGTTCAATTATTTGATTAATTCTATTTTCCATAGTATCACACTTCAACCTTTCTTTTATCTTTTCATAATTCCTTCACTGTGGTCAAGTTCAAAACCTAAATCGTTTTCAGTTAATCCGTTAGCTTCTCTAACTTGAGCAAGTAATTGTTGATAATCTTCTTTAGATAATCCACCACCTGTAAGGTTACTAGATTCTACTGTTACATTTGCGTGCATATCATCACCATTTTCACCATAATCAAATTCCATACCTGCAATAGCATTAGAATCTGTTGGATCAACTGTATCAACATCTCCGATTATTGCATCATTATTTCCTTCACTTAAATCAATTTTTATATTTTGATTATCTTTATCAGTAACTAATAATGTTTCTCCTTCATTAACTTTAATTGTTACTTCAGTTGGTTCTACTTCAGGGGTAGGATTTACATCTGGTGTGGGAGTTGGTGTTGGTGTAGGATTAACATCTGGAGTTGGTGTTGGATTTACATCTGGTGTATAATCAGGTGTATAACTTGGAGTATAATCTGGTGTGTAATTTGGAGTATAATCTGGTGTATAACTTGGTACATACTCTGGAGTTACCACTGGAGTTTCAATTTCAATTTTTTCATTTTTAGCTTCTTCTTGTTTTACTGGTTCTTGTTTAACTTCTTCTTTTTTAGAATCTTCTTTTTCATCAGTTTTAGAAATAACATTATCAACTAATTCATCAATTGTGGGTAATTCTGCATTGTTAACATCAGTAATTTCATTTTCTTTTTCAACATCTTTTTCTTCTGCTTGGCAACCTTTTACAGAAGCAGCAGTTAATAATACTACAATTGCTGCTCCAGTTGCTACTATTGCATTTTTATATTTTTTGAAAAATTCTTTTACTTTTTTACCAAAACTTCTAGCTTTTGCTACTAAATCTGCTCCAGCCTCTTTAAAATTAGCTTTAGTTTTTGGAACAATGCCTACATTTATACCATCTAAATCATTTTCTTCTTCAATATCATCATTAGTTGGTTCATTAACTTCAGAATCTAAATTATTTAAAGGTACTGGAACTGGGAAATCATCATTTTGTTCATTTTCTACTACAGTTTCTTCAGTTTTAGTATCTACTAAATCAATCATTCCTAAAAGTGCTTCTTGTGGGTCATAAGCTAATAATTCTTTTCTTTTATTTAAACTATCTTTAATTACAATTAATTCTTGTAATTTTTCTTCATCAGCTTGTTTTGCTTTTTTATTAACAACTTCTTTTGAACTGCTATTTTTTGCATTTTCAAGATCTCTTTCAAAATGTTTTTTATTCATCTTTGCTTCATGAAGTTGTTGTTTTAATAATTTACTTTCATTTTGTAAACTATCTTGTTTATTGCTGTGTTTTTCTAAGAAACGATTGTAATTAATTTCAATACTAGAATCAACTTCTTCTCCTAAAGTACGATAAGCTCTTTGTCTTTTAACAGCATAATTATGATTAATAGAAAATTGAATAGCATTTCTTTTTAATTCTCTTTCTAATCTTGCAATTTCAACACTTGCACTTGCTATTTTATTATTTAATCTTTCTTCTTCTACTTCATCTCTTTCAATTTCAAAAATTGAATATCTATAGTTTTCATCATCAGCTAGTTTTTCTTGATATTTTGTTATTTCTTTTTCATTTTCATTTATTGAAAGTTCTAATTGTTCAGTTGCTTCTTCTCTACTTGTATAATCATTTTGGAAAAATTCAACTGGTATATGACTATAGAAAGTTATAATTCTTTGTTTAATTTGTTCATCTGTTAAAATATCACTTTCAACATCAGAAATAATATTTGATAATTCTGTTGATAAATCATATGTTAGTAATTCTGTTTTAGTATTAAGTGTATTTAAAGTTCTTTGAAGTTCTAAAATATGTTTACGATCTTTTGCTCTTTCTACTTCGTCTATATAATCACCTAATTCTAAATTACTTAAAGTTTCTAATTGTTGTTCATAACTTTCTCTAACACTATTTTCTCTAGCAATTGTATTATTTGCTATTTCAACAGCTTCTTCTATTTTTGTTCTTTCTTCATTTAAATTAGCTAAATTAATTTCTAATTGTGAGTTAGCAAGTCTATTAATATCAATTTGAGCATTTGCTGATTCTAAATCAGTAATTTCTTGATTATCAATTGCTTCTTGTAATTCTGATGTTGCTTTTTCACTAGTAGAAATTAAGTTTTGAGTTTTTGTTAATTCGCTTTCTATTTCTGCTAAACGAAGTTGATAACTAGTAATTGCTTCTTCAGCTTCTGATAAACGAATATTAGAGTTAGCAATTTCTCTTTCTAAAACATCTGAAGTTGTAGGTACTTCTCTTGTTTTAGTATAATTTTTATTATTGCCTACTTTATCTAATAAATTTGATATTTCTTTTTCTAAATTTCTTTTTATAGTATAATGTTCATCTAATAATTTTACTTGTTCTTCAGTAATTGATTCTCCAAGTTGACTTTGTAATTCTTTTAAACCCTTTAATAATTCTTCCTTCATATTTTCCTCCTACTTTGAAAGTCTATTTCTATATTCTAATTTGATTTGATAACGAATTTTTTCATTATCAGTTATATCTTTTAAACTATTAACGTTATAACCTAATTCACTAAATTTTTGAATAAGTTCTGATTCACTTACATAACCATCAGTTACTGTAACCCATTCATTTTCAGTTGAACTTGCTGTTGTTTTATAAAATTTATATGCTGTTGCTTTAGTTGAAGTATCTTTTATTGCTCCTTTAACAGGACTTGAAACATAATATGTATTTTCTTTGCTAGCTGTTGTTGCTTTGCTTGGATAATAACTTTTTACAGTTGCTATTTTATACCATTGCCATACTTTATCTGTATATGTGTATCCTGTTTTTTTCTCACAATTAATTCCTGTTTCTGAATTGCTTTCACATTTTGTTGTTGTCCAATCAGTAAATTTACTACATTCTGTTCCTTTTTTTACTTGATTTGTTCCATCACAAGTATAATAAACATTTATTGTATCTTTATACGTATCAGAATTTCTTTTTTCACATCTTGTTGGACTAATAAGTGTATTTTCAAATTTTTTTGTTGTTGCATTATATCTACTTAAAGTTGGATCAGAGCATTCATATTTAAATGGATAAGCCACTTTTTGAGAACGATATAATGTATTTTCTGTAATTGTTCTATAACTTGCTTTTGCTGGTTTTGTTGTTGTTGTTTTAGTAACTGTTTTACTATTTCCTTTTGATGTATATCCTTTTGGTTGTGTTGATGAATATTCTCCATTATTCCAATAAGATTTAGTTGTTTCTTCTGTATACCACTTATATGCTGAATCTGTTTTACTATCTTTTTCTGTATATTCTTTTGCTGGTGATGTGACATAATAATTATTTACTTTGTCTGGATTTGATTCATTATTTGGATAATATGCTTTTGTTCCTTCAGTAGCACTTTTAAATTCTTCACCTAAAAATGTAAAACGAACATCACTAGAATCTTTTGTTATATCATTTTCTGTTCCATCAGTCCAAGTATTAAAACTAGAAATTTGATTTTCACAATTTAAAATCGGAACATATTGATACTTTCCACTTTCTAATTTGCACACTTTGACATATGTTTTTTCTCCGTTGCATATTTTAAAATCATTACTATCTAATAATTTATTTTTTAATAGTTCTGATAAAATAACAGTTCTACATTCACCTGTTGAATTTGGTAATAAACTGCTTTTTTCTGTGTAATAATCTTTACCTGCATTTAATAATTCGTTTTCTAAATTAGGATTTTTATTCCCACTACATGATTTCAATAATAACAAGATGACAATAAAAATAACTAATAAAGAAATGGCGATTACTATCATTCTTCCCCAAGGGATCATTTGTCTTTCATCGCTGTATTCACTCTCATTTTCATATCTTTTCATAAAATCCACCTCTTATTAAGATATTTTAACATTTTTTCTTTATTTTTTCAATCATTTTATACATTTATTTGTTAAAAAAATAGTTTTTATTAATTATACTTAAAATATTTTTTTGGTTTTATCTATAAATTAAAAGAATAGATTTTTTCTATCCTTAATTTATTGTCTATTTTCTAAATATTTATTTCAAAACTATTGCAATCTTTAATTTGTATAATTTTTGTTATATCAACACCTTTTGCAACATTATTAAATATTTGTTTTTTTTGTGATTCATTTGCTTGTGAATAAAAATTTAGAATGTTATTTATTGTTTCGTTGTCATATTTTCCTGTTTCTACTAACATTTTATTAAAATAATAGTTTTTATCTACTACTACAAGTGGTATATCAAATTCACTTGCTGCTTTTAAACAATCTTCAAAATATTTTGCTTTCTTAATTAAATTAATATATACATTAATCATATCGTTTAAAGATATTCCTTGGGTATTGGCAATTTGTGAAATTATATTTTTGTATTTTAGTAATATTTCTTTTATTTTTTTAGAATTACTAATTTGTTTTTTATCTTCTTCTGAAATAAATAATAATTGGTTTTTGTATAAGTTTTCTAAACTATTAAAATTGTCTTGTTCAATAGATTCAGCCATCATTATAATATAATCTGGTTTTCTTTTAAATTCTTTATTTTTAGTTTTATCTGTATTTCTTCTTTCTATTACAATTTCATTGTAGCCATCATTAATAGTTTTAAGTATTTCTGATGGAACAAAATATCTAGCTCTAGGACCATTTCCTTCTTGTAATTCATGGGAACCATCATATGCTTTTGCATATCTGCCTATAGAATCGATATCCGTATTCCCCATTCCTAAAATTGAACCATTTTCTAATGTATCAAATCCAAAAATAATACTTTCAGAACTTCTAATAGAATATATTCCTTTTTCGTTTATATAACTACAAGCAACAAAGTGGTCTTGTAATTGTGGTCGGTTTAGCCAATCATTTCTATAATTAATATCGATAACATCAGAATCTAAAGAACAGCTACCAACACTGTGAATGAAAAAATTAAAATTTGTTCTTGGAATACATACTTGTATATTTTTACCATTAAATTTTATTTCATTAAAAATACTATCTTTAGGACCATATATTTCTTTTCTTTCGGAAATTCTATAAAGTGACATAGAGTATAATTCTGTATATTTACTTCTTAAATATGATTCAAATTGTATTTCACTTTCATAAATATTAGTATCTTTGTATAAATTAAATAAATCATTTTTATTATCACATTCTATAATTTTATTGATTAATACTAAATAATTATATATTTGTGTTGGTAATTCACTATTTTTTAAATTATTTAAAATATTATTGTCATAACAATATTTTAAATTAATATATTTTGCTTCATTTAAATCTATATTAAATAATGCTTTTAATAAATTATCTTTATTAGAAACTAAATCATTTGAATTAAAATTATCTAAAAAATATTGTTTTTTTATAATACTATATTTTGGTAAAGTTTCTATATTTATTTTATATTGATTATTTGATAATTGTAAAACATTTACTATATTTCTTAAATCTTGTTCTGAAATTTTATCTAAATTTAATGAATTAATTAATTCTTTATAATTACTAATATTATTAATAACATTAACAATCATAGGAGAAATATCATATTCTTTATAATTATAAATATTTAAAATTTTTGATAAAACAGTTAATTCTTTATCATTTAATTTTGAAATTGAAATTTGAATTTCAACATCATTTATAAATCTTTCATAGTGTTCGTGGGGAAAATTAAATATATTATCTTTTAATGATGTAGCTAAAAAAGTATTAAATATGTTATTATTTCTTTCATAATAATTGGTTAACCATTCAATTCTTTTATAAAAATCTTTATAATTAATATTTAATTCATTACAATAAGCTTTTATTAATGTTTCATTTTTTATTATATTTTGTGGTAGAACACATTTAACAGCTAAATCTATTCTGTTTCTTTTTATACATTCGTCTCTAAATGCAGTTGATTCAATTAAACACTTTGGTAATGTTTTAGTTTGTGATACTACTTCTATTAAATAGTCTATATTTTCAATTACTAAATTTGTAAAAGTTGTAGTTTTTGAATCTTTAATTTCTTTATCATAAGATGATTTTTCATTTAATAAATTTAATAATTGATAAAATTCATTATAATTTAAATTTGATTTTAATTCAAATAAACGTTTTGCATATCTATCATTTCCTAAATAATAAGGAATTTTTTTATTTTTTTCTAGTTGAATTAATAGTTTTAAGTTTGATAATGAATAATTTTCTAATTCTTCAATTAATTTAATATGACTTCCTTTTAATATTAATTCAACAAAATTATCACATTTTTTTAAAATGTATGGAACTATTTCTTTTTTATTAATGTAAGTTTCAAAAAAACATTTGTGTTCTTTTACGAAATCATTTAATTCTTCTTTGCTTTTAAAAAAGTTACTTAAAAAACAATCAAATTCATATGAATATTGATATTTTTGAAAAGCTATGTTGAACATAATATTTAATTCTGACTTTGAAAAAGAAAAATCATTTCTATGTATATAATATAATATATCTTCATCAGATATTAAATATTCTATTAATATTTCAAGGGTATTTATATCATTTATATCTAATCTTATATTAGAATTTTTTAGTAAATCATATCTTTTACTTTTAACAATAGCATAAAATAAAGTATTTGTATTGATATCAAAAATATTTTCTAGTTCTGATAGACTAGTTATTTCTTTTAATTTATTGATAAGTTTTTCCATCACCAACACCACCTAATTTAACTTTTAAATTTTTTTGTATTTATTATTATTACTTATTTCTATAGTATAACATAAACTTTAAAAATATTGAACATTTTAAAAAGTAAAATATTCATTAATTCCTTCTGTTATTGTTTTAGCAATTTTTATTTGATAATCTTCTTTTTGTAATAAATATCTTTCATTAGGATTACTTATAAAACCAACTTCAACTAAAACACCTAATCTATTTATTCTTTTGTACATATATTGATTATGTATTTGTTTATATTCTCTATTTGTATTTAAATTTTTTTTAAATGTTTCTTGTAATATTTTAGCTAATTTTTCATTATTTTCATTGACATCATCAAAAAATACTTGTGCTCCTTTCCAAGTGGTTGATGAATCAGCATTTAAATGAATTGATAAATACATATCACAATTTGATTTATTTATTATATTTGCTCTTCTTGATAAATCACTTCTTTTTCTTAATGAAGCATTTTTAACTGATAAATCATAGTCTCCATATCTTGTTAAATATACAATTGCTCCTTGTTTTTCTAATTCAGTTTGAGTTTTTAAAGCTATTTGTAAATTTATATTTGATTCGTATACGTTTCCATATACTGCTCCAGGGTCTAATCCTCCATG
>CAZTXU010000025.1:0-12569 GCA_964617705.1 uncultured Muribaculaceae bacterium | reverse complement strand
TACCTAATTTTTAAACTTTTGGTTGTTTTACAAAAATCATATTTTTTAATTTTGCAACCATTTCTTTACCTTTTTGCAAATATTCTGCAGGTTTACCTGATGAAAAGAATTTTTTAGCAGTACCTTTAAAATTGTTAATACCTTTTGAAATTACATCTTTATGACCGTAACCCAACAAAGCACCGCCAACTAATAAAACTGTTGCACCGATAACAGTTTTTGTATTACTTGATTTTTTCTCTTCGGTATTTGAACCATCAAATTTATCGGCAACTAAAGTTCTTGCCATTTTCGGAATGTCAACTTTTGCTGTTAATCCATCACCATCACACGCATATTTTGGTGGTTTTGGTCTAGCTACAATTCCTCCACCATCACAAGCACCCATTGGCGGATTTGGAAGAGATGTCGGAGCAAAACTTGTCATTTTATATTTCCTTTCACAAAAATAATATAACTACTACACACTTATATAAAAACATGCCAAAACCAATAATTGACATGGTTTTGACACGTTTGTAAACTTTTGTAATATTTTTAATCTACATCAAACGGAATAGTTACTATATAATGTCCTCGTTCTTCTTTTGTAGTCATTTTATCAAATTCAACTTTGTTAGGTAATTTGTAAGATTGAACCATATTCATCATATTTTCTTTATCACCTTTTTTAACATCATTTGAACCCTCAATTTTTAAAACATTATTGTCATCATCAAATGAAACTTTTAAATTTTTTGCTGTATTTCCAAAAGGTTTTAATGCAATTTTTATGATATAAGCATTATCTTTTTCCGCAATATTTACGGGGTTTGGCATCATTTTACCTACAATAGCAATATCTTTATTAAATTCTCTTGCCATTTGTCTATCCATATCACGCATCATTTTTTCAGCTCTACGCATTTGATGTTCAGGGTTAAGCATTGATTTTATTGTAAAATCTGCTACAAAATAAAACGCTAAAAATGCACCAATAATTGTTGCAAAAAATATTACCGCATATTTCAAACAACTTTCTTTACGACTACATTTTTCTTTTCCTAATTCAAAATTTTCCATTATTTTCTCCTTTTTTATCTACTTTATTATTTATATTCAAATATAAAAGAAAAGACAATTACCACATTAGGCAATTGTCTTCTCATTTTTTATTAAATAACTTATGCGAGTGTTTCGTTTGAAACTTTATCTAACATTGCGATTGTTTTAGGGAAATATTGTTGTAAATATTGAGAACGCATTGCTAATAATTCATGAGATTTTGGAGTTGTTAACAACGCATTTGATTCAGCAATTGTTTCGCCTAAACCACCTAATTCACCGCCATAGTGAGTTGCTTTGTTGATAAAGTAGTCTATATGATCACGTTGAGTATCAGGGAACGCTTTGTTAAAAGCATTTCTTTCTTCATCGTAAACTTTTTGAATATCTTTGTTTTCTGACATTGATTTAAACAATGTATTTGTATATGCTTCATCACTTGAGCCATCAACATCTCTGAAATCTCTTGCGTGACCAAGTTCGTGCATAATTACAAATAAGTTAGAACCTGAATGGATAGATTTATCACCCGGATCATAATAAGATTCTAAAACATCCTTGCTACCAACTAATTTTTTAGTTGATTCTGCAACTTTGAATAATTCTTCACCAGGCATTGCTTTCAATGATTTTAAGATTTCTTTTTTATCACCTTTAATTTGTCTATCAATTGAAATTCTTGCTTTACGTTTTGGATTATTCATATCTGTAACGTTGATATCGTGTTGATCAACTAAAATATCATATTTTTGATTATTTTTTGTTGATACAAAGTGATTTTCGTTAACAACTTCAAAAGTACTGCTGTTGTTTAAAAGCACTTTACCGTTTTTATCAGTGATTTTATAATCAACAATTCTATTGCCTTGAGGATCGTCATAGTATGCATAATCAGTTTTTGTACCATCTAAAGATACCATGTTCTTTTTAATTGTAGTTTCGCCGGTTTTTTTATCAATTTTACCTGAACTTACAACGGTTTCTTTACCTTTTGCATCAACATATCTGATATCAAATACACCGTTAACTTCTGATGGTGAAGTGTATTCTTTTCTTACAACGTTTCCTGCTTTATCTTTTACAACTCTAATTTCGTGAGTTGCAGTAGGATAACCTTCATCATCAATAGATAATCTAACTTTTGATATTGTATTATTTCTCAAGTCATTTACTTTTTTGATTTGATAAACTTGACCTTTAGATTGGCATAAAGACATATTTTCAATAGCTTCACGTTTCAAGTTTTTATCTAAAAGTTCTGTATTAATTTGATTATCTTTAGTTGAAGCTTGAATTAAATATTCGCTTGTATCATAAGCATTACCATTGAAAACAATTTCTTTCAAATTGTCGCCCATTGCTTTTTCCATATCAAGAACTTTAGAAGCAACTTTATCAGTTTTACCTTCTAATGCCGGAGTACAAGCAATTATAGCAACATTTTCACCAGATAATTGAGTTTTTATTAACGGTTTAGCTTCTGTTAATTTTTCAGCACCAACTGCAGTTGCAACATCTGCCATTGTAACAAGGTCTTTGTCTGCATATTTGCCAACATTTCTGTTGTCTTTTTTAGATTCAACAGCAAATGGAACTGTTGCATCTAATACATCTTTTTTTCTTGATGCTAAATCAACAACTGTTTTACCTTTTAAAAATGGAGTTGCAGCAAGAGCTTTAACAGAATTCCATTTTTCAGGTTGTTTATCTAAAATTGCACGCAAATTACTCAAGTTTTTTTGATTAAATTTAGGAGTTTCTTTTTTACCTCTTACAGATTTAGATGCTTCTAATGTTTTCATTGCATCATCTAAATTGAAACCTTTTTTCTCAAAAGAATCAGGTGCTTGGTTAGGTATTTTGTGAGCTTTTTCCGATTTTTTTGTACTATTAGGAGCTTTCACTACACCTACATTGTTAATTTGCATGTTGTCCATCTATATTTTTCCTTCTTTTCTAATTTGCAAATAAGTCTGTAATTCTACTATAGCATGAAAACTCGTCAATTTTTTTTTTGATAGTTAATATGGATTTTTATTAAAAATTTTTACAAAATTTTACAAAAAAAGACCCTCAAATGAGAGTCTTTTTTTTATTTTTATTTCTATTTTTTATAAAAAATTAATTCTAATCTGAAACTAATCTATCAATGCCATCTGCAATAAAATATGCAAATGCTGCACCACTTGCCCAAGTTTGGTCTTTCCAACCCTCTTGATATTGTGCCACACAACTTTCTTTTATTTTTTTGCAAGCCCAAGATATTTTATCTCTCCAGCCTGTTGCAGCCGGTTTATTCAATACTTGTGAACCATCATCTTTGCCAAAATTATTTGAATCAAAATTTGTACCTTGATTTGAACCCAATGTACCTGAAGTTAAATCAACTTTCATTTTTTTCGTTACTGCATCTTGAATTTGTGAATCAATATTTGAAAAATTCATTTGATTCTTTTTTACATTATTTGCTGTTAATTTGCCAAAATTGTTGTTATTAAAATTGATACCCATATACAACCTTCTTTCATTTAAGATTACTTGTTTTTTATCGGTATATTTTTAAAAATCTTTAGGGACTTTTTACATTTTGTTACAAACATAAAAAAGCCCTTTATATAAGGGCTTTTTGCAAATTATATTTTTTATTTTTTTATTATTTATTCAATTTTGTTTCCAAAACAGCGATTGTTTTTGGGAAATTTTGTTGAAAATATTGAGAACGAATAGCAAGAGCATCATGTGATTTTGCTTCTGATAAAAGAGCATTTGTTTCCGCAATTGCCTCTTGTAAACCACCTGTTTCGCCATTATAGTGGTTTAAAATATTCATAAAATAGTCCATGTGTTCTCTTTGTGTATCAGGATATGCTTTAAAAAACGCTGATTTTTCTTCTTCAAAAACTTTATTTACATCTTTATCCATTGTTATAGATTTAATCATTGTTTTTTCATAAGCATCTGTACTTGAACCATCAACTTCATTAAAATCAGTCGCATGTCCTAATTCGTGCAAGAATAAAAATGGGTCATCACCTGTTGAAATTGAACGACAAGAACCGTTATAATACGAATCTAAAGAGTCATCTATACTTTCTAAAAAGTCTATTGATTTTCCTAATTTTATTAATTCTTCCCCTGGGATTTGTTTTAAAGTTGATAAAAGTTTCTTTTTATCACCTATAAAATTATCTTTCGCTGTTAAAACCGCTTTATTATTTTTATTTTTTAAATCTTGAACAGAAATTGAATTTTCATCAATATTAATTTCAAATTTATCATTATTTCTTGATGTTATAAATTTATTTTCATTTATAACTTCAAAAGTTTGACTTTTATTTAAAAGAATTTTTCCGTTTTTGTCAGTAATTTTATAATCAACAATTCTATTTCCCAAAGGATCATTTTCGTACAAATATTG
Source organism: uncultured Muribaculaceae bacterium (assembly GCA_964617705.1). GTDB lineage: Bacteria > Bacillota_I > Bacilli_A > RF39 > UBA660 > Faecisoma. The sequence goes on along the minus strand of CAZTXU010000025.1, from coordinate 8,107 downwards.
CGTACGTGTTCCATCAGGTGAGGTCATATCTTTTTTAACAGAAACTATGCCTGTTTTTTTATCAATTTTTCCGGAAGAAACATTTTTTTCTTTTCCTGATGGAGTTTTATACGTAATATCATAAACACCTTTAACTACTGACGGTGTAACATATTCATAATGATTAATTTTACCGTTTTTATCTTTTACAATACGAACTTCACTATCAAAAACAGGTCTACCTAAACTATCATCTTCATACAAACGAACTTTTGAAATATTATTATTTCTTAAATCAGTTGTTTTCTTTATAACATAACGTTTTCCGTCGTTTTCATAATGAGTAACATCTTCAATTGTTTGACGGTTTAAATTTTTATCAAAACCTACGGTTTTTACATTTTTATCGCTATTTTTTGCCGAAATAACATATTCATCTTTTACATATCTATTTTTTGTAAACTGAATTTCTTCTAATTTATCACCTACAACATTCTCCATTTCAAGAACTTTATCGGTAATTTTTTCTGTTGATGGAATATTTGGAGTTTGTGCAGTTAAAACAATATTTTCTACTGATAATTTTGTTTTTGTTAATGGCAATGCTCTTTTTAAATCTTCCGGCATTAATTTATCAGTAAAATGCATCATTTCTTTACCGGAATATTTATAATCACCTTTTTTATCTTTTGTTTCAGAAATTTGTGTAAGCATATTCAAATGGTCTAAAGGTTTTGATGCCATTAAATATACAAAATCCGCTTTCATATTGGGATTTTTAGACAAAGTATAAATAGAATTCCATTTTTTAGGTTCTTCTATTAAATAATTTTCCAATTTTGCCAAATTATTTTGATTAAATTTCTTTTTACCATTAGGCATTCTAACATCAGAAAGCATTTTCATGGAATTATCAAGATTAAATTCTTTGTTAGAACTTTCAAAACTATCATTTACGCTCGGTTTTGTAACGTAGTTTGAATTTTCTTTTGGCTTTTTGCCCGTAAATACTGGATTTAAAGAATAATTTGTAATTGGTTGAATATGCATATAAAAATTCCTTATGTAAAATTTAATGCTCGTAAAAAATTAAATTGCCATGCATGTTAACAAATTGATACAAATAATTAAATTATAAAAATTGGGCGGATTTTAGTAAACTAAAATCCGCCCTTATTTATTGAATTTATTTATTATTTTGTTAATTCATCTGCTAATGGAGATTCAACAACGCCATTAAGAGTTTTATTTACTTCTCTTAATTTTGAAGCGATTGTTTCATTCTTTTCGCCCCATTCAAAGTTTTTGTTAATAAAGTCTTCAGCAGTTTTCATATCACCTGATAATTGAACTTCAATGATTTCTGTAAGCATTTTCTTAGCAGTTGGAACCATTTTTTCTAAATTAACTTCAATTTTTCCGTCTTTATTAACATCAATTGCACCCTCTTTCATAAAGTAATTTGCTTGCATTACTGAACGAACTCTATGTGCTTGATCCATTGTAGGTTTTGATTTTAAGAAAGTATTTGTTGCAAAATTTACCAAAATTTGATCTTTTTGTTCTTTTGTATACATACCTTCTTTTACTAAATCATCTAAGAAAGATAAAGAACCCATATCTGCTTTATTTTCTTCAATAATATTTCTGTATTTTCCTAAACCTTCATCACCCTCTTTTGGTCCTAATGAGTGAGCGTTTTCATGACCAATTGTAAACCAGTGGTCTGCTTCTTCATTATATAATTTATGGAATTTAGGATCTAATACAGCATCTAATTTTTTTTGTAATTTTTCTGGTTGTGAAGTACCACGAATTTGTCTGTGATAAACATTTCTTCTTCCACCACCAATAGTTAATGACATTTTGTCACCGTTTGGCAAGTTTTCAGCTAATGTTACACCGCCTCTATATGCACCGCCATCACCTGTTAATGCAACTAAATCAACGTCTACCATTGTTTGTTTTGCATCACCTGATGCTGAAATTGTTTGTGTATATTTATCAGCTAAAGGCATATGTTCTGCAAGCATTGGTAAATATTTTTTAATTGCTAACAAATCATCTGTACCTTTTTTGTTTACAATACCAACACGACAACCTAAAGAATCTTTTGATTGAGGAACAATACCCGCATCATTCAACATTTTGCTCAATTTTGGATTTTCCATTACAGAACCTGTCATTCTATCTGCATATTGTTCACGTGTGATTGTATATTCAAGAGGTGTATCTTGTAATTCAGCCCATTTTTTATCTGCAACTGCATCTAACATTGGGTCTGCTGTTCTTAATGCTTTTGATTGTAATTTTAAGTATTCGTTAAAATCTTTATTTGTTGAAACTTCTGAAGCTTTATCTAATTCATCAGCAATTTGATTAAATTCTTCTTTAAATTTATCGCAATAATCAACTGCTTTTAATTTTTTACCATCTCTTTCAACAATTGAACGTTGGTTTAAAATTTTGCCTACTTCTTCTGTTTCACCGTCTTCCAACATATTAATCAAAATATTGTGGAATTCTTCTTTTTCTAAATCAGCAGGATAAAAAGCTTTTCCAGGTAAATCTTTTTGACCTTTTGCTAAAGTTACCATATTTGATTCCATATCGATACCGGAAATACCTTTTTGTGCATTAAATAATTTTAATGACATTTCAGCATTTTTATTACCTTTTGCTGTTTCTTTTTCTAAATAATCTTTAAATGCAAGGTTTTTTTCATTATCCATCTTCATATAAACTGTATCCATAATTTTTGCAGTTTTTGCAAGATGTTTTAATGCTTGTTTATCACCTTCTGCAAGGTTTGCATATTCTTTTGAATCAGATTTTAAAAGAACTTTTGGTGCTAAAAAGTCTTTATTTGTTCTTTTTTCTAATTCTTCTGTTGATAAATTTAATTCAAATTTTTCTGTTGGTTGAGTCATAACATTCACCTTATTAATATTTGCTGATGCTGAAAGTTTATCCATTACTACGTTTGATAAATCTTTTGTTTCAGTTTTTGTTGCTTCTGATTTTGATGCAGAAACATGAGGTTGTACAGGCATTTTAACCTTTACATCATTGTTTACGTTTGGCATATCTTACCTCTTTTCCCTATTAAATAAATCGTAATTTGATTATACTACACTTTTCGCAGTTTTAAAAGCTTTTTTTAACTTTTATAAAAAATCTCTGATTTTTACAAAAATCAGAGATTAAAATTTTATTTTAATTTTATAATTTTTGAAAAGAATTTCTTAACTTCAAAAATAGAATCTTTAATAAAATCCTTAAATAATGTGGATATAGAAGCTTTTTCAATATAATCAAATGCAAAATAAATAGGATCTTTTGCATTGTTAAATCTCATTCTTCTATCTTTTTTGTTTAAATAATACAATTCATGTTTATTTTTATTTAAAGACTCTTTAAAATTATTATTACTATCGCTCATTTAACCTCGCACAAAATTAACTGCTATACATATTATATAAAAATTTTTCATAAATATCCATTTCAATACATAAAAAAAGCGTTACAAATATTTACACACATATTTTTCATTAATTTTATTGGATTTTAATCTTTTTTCTAATTATAAAGTTTTATTTTTTTTATACTTTAGTATAATTTTTTTTAAAATTATCAAAGTTTTAAAAATTTTTGCCGATAAAAAACATGCATAAGTACACAAAAGGATATTAGATGTAATGGAAGAAAAAAAATTAGAAGAAACTAACACAGGTGTTTCTCTTTTCGGACGTAGTGCTAATTTAATGGACGATGACCCGTTAGAAGAAATCTTTGCATTAAATCTAGGTGATTTTTTATCAGAATGTCTTATATCAGATGATTTAGCAAAAAAAATCGGTAATTCTGTTAAAGATAAAGCAGATAAAAGTGAAAGCCTTAAAAAACAATTAAAAGAGCTTGTATCTATTTATTCTTTAGATAATACTCTTTGTGTTTTAGGATTTAACTCAAAAGAAGATTATGTTATTTATAATTCTATTGCAAAAACTATTTCACAAATGTTAGATGTTGATGCATGTCATGTTTATTTAACAAAAGATTTCGCAAAAGGTTTGGATACAGAAAACCACGACTTACTTCTTGTAGGTTCTTCTATTGATTTTAATCACGATATTTACAAAGAAAATATCGGATACAATTTAGATGAACATACATTTGTTGCTAACGCATTTAACATAAGAGATATCGTAGAGATTAAAAATCCAAACGAAAATAAAGATTTTGTTCCAAATAAATCATTATTTGAAGACAAAGTTAAACTTTTAAATGCTATTCCGATGAGTAATAATGCTTACAATGTAGGTGTTGTTGTTGTTGAAAATTATACTGAAAAAACTTTCAAACAAGAGCTATGTAATTTGATTATATCTATGGCAAGATTGTTTGCTACTTCTATGTCGTTACAAAAAACTATTGATGAAGTTAATAAATTAATCATAGATTTGAATGCAAGTACTATTGATTTACAACACATGAGAGCAGAATTAACCGCATTAATTGGCGATTTAGGTGATGAACAACAAATATTTGTAAATTTACTTGCAAAAGCCGTTGATGCAAAAGGTGAATATAAAGTTGCTCACTCTCAATTAACTGCTGATTTATCAAGATTAATCTGTAAACAATTAAAATTAAACGAAAAAACAAGCGATTTAATTTATTATGCAGGTTTATTACAAAACGTTGGTAAAATCACATTACCTGAAGATTTATTCAATCACGGCGGAAAATTAACCAAAGAAGATTGGGAAAAACTTCAAAATCACCCTAACGTAGGCGTAAATTTATTGATGAATATCAATTTCTTATCAGAAGTTATACCATATATTCATTACCATAAAGAACGTTGGGACGGTAAAGGTGAACCGGAAGGACTAAAAGGAATGTCTATTCCATTAGGTTCAAGAATTATTGCAATTGCTGATGCTTATACAGCTTTAACTTCTGAAAGACCTTTCAGAGAAGCTTTATCAAAAGAAAAAGCTCTTGAAATTCTAAAAGAAGAAACAGGAATAAAATGGGACCCTATAATTTATGAAGCGTTAACAAATGTTATATAATAAAAAACTCGGAGAAAAACTCCGAGTTTTTTATTCAATTATTTTTCCATTATTTATTTTAAAAATTTTCACATCTTTCAAAAAATCTTCATTAAAAAATAATGTATCAACCGAAGTTATGATAGTTTGAATGTTTTTATCTATTGAACCAAGCAAATAATTTTGTCTTAAATCATCTAATTCTGCTAAAACATCATCTAATAAAAGAATTGGAGAAGTTCCTGTTTTTTCTTTTATTATATCCAATTCCGCTAATTTTAATGATAAAACAATAGTTCTTTGTTGACCTTGAGATGCAAATTTTAATGAATTATTATCATTTATAAAAAATACTATGTCATCTCTATGAGGACCAATTAACGACTGCATTTTACGATATTCTTCATTATAATTTTCTTCTAACGCATTTTTATAATTTTCTAAAATTTCTTCAACCGTTTCACCTAATTCAAATGTTGAAGAATAATATATTTTTAAATTTTCCTCTTGAGAAATTTCTTTATGTTTTATTTGAGCAATTTTTTCAATCTCATTTAAAAATTTTCTACGTAAATAAATAATATTAGAACCTGCAATTGCAAGTTGTTCATTATAAACATCAAACAAAGATTTATCAAATTTTTCATTTTTTAAAAGATTGTTTTTTTGAATACGTATTTTTTCATATTTTGAAATTCTTTCATCATATACAGGATAAATTTGCGAAATAGCTCTATCAAGCCATTTTCTTCTATCTTCAGGAGCCCCTCTCAAAAGCATTAAATCCTCTGTTGAAAATAAAACAGTTTTTAAAACATTTTTAAAATCTTTTTGAGTAGATTTAACTTTATTTAATGCAAAAGTTTTTTTCTTTTCATCATTATAAGAAAAATCCATTTCAATACTTGTATTATTTTTTTCTAATAAAGCATTTATTTCAGTTTTTTCTTGCTCAAATTTTATTAAATCTAAATTATTTGAAGTTCTTACAGATTTCAAATTTGATAAAAAATAAATACTTTCTAAAATATTTGTTTTACCTTGTGCATTTTTACCAATAATCAAATTTTTAAAATCGCAAAAATTCATTTCTAAATCCTCGCAATTTCTGTAATTTTTTAATTTTAAATAATTTAATTTCATAAATAAATTATACTTAAAAAACAATTTTAAAAAAAACTGTAAAATTAATACAAAACATTTTACAGTATTCTGCAAAAAAATTAAAAATTAAAAAAAATAAAAATTCATGTAAAAAAGTCAATTTTTATTTTACAAAGTATTTTACAATCGAAATCCTTATAAAATAATAGTTTCCAAAGTATTCTGCAAAAATTTAAGACTTATTATTATGATTAAACAAATATATAAAATATATATTTTATATATTATTTCATTATAAAAAAAATTACTCGCCTAAAAAATTTCCAAATTTATATTTTTTTAAATTATAAAAAACAAATCTTTTAAAAAATATTGTTTTTGTGTATAATTTTGGTATAGAAACTTGGGGGATATTTTAATGAAATTTTTAGTTAAAAAAGATGAAATTTTTAATGGTATAAGATTAGTTGCAAATGTTGCAGCAATGAAAAGTTTACAACCTGTTTTAGCAAATATTTTGATAGAAACAGTTGATGATAATGCTTTGAGATTAACAGCAACTGACTTTGATTTAACTATTTCAACAACAGTAGATGCAAAAGTTGAAAATGAAGGAAAAATTACACTCCCTGCAAAAAAATTAAATGATATTGTTTCTCGTTTGTCAGACAAATTAATAACTTTTGAACTTGATAGTGAAACAAATTCAGTAAATATAAAATGTGATAATACAAAATTTGATATTATCGGAATTTCAGCAACAGAATTTCCAAACGTTTTAGATATAAATCTTGTAGATGAAAATGCTATTGATATTGATATGAAACCGTTCACAAAAGCTATCCGTCAAGCAAGTTTTGCAGCTGCAAATTTTGAAACAAACAATTTATTATCAGGTGTTGTTTGCGATATTAAAGAAAATATCCTAGAAATGGCATCAACAGATGGAAATAGACTTGCAAGAGTTAGAGAAAATATTAGTAATTTAGAACAAAAATCAAGTCAATTAATTATTCCGTCAAAAACAACAAATGAATTTTTAAAAATGAGTTCACTTGTAAACGACGAATCTATTAAAATTTATACTGATAAAACAAAATTGATTTTGAAAACTGAAAAAACAATGATGATTTCCAGAATTATGGAAGGTCAATATCCAAAATATAACCAACTTATTCCAAATGAAAATCCTAAAAATGCAACAGTAAATAAAAATAAACTTGTTTCTGCGTTAGAAAGAGTTTCTATTATGGTTAACGAAAAAACAAGTATCGTAAAATTTGAATTTACAGAGGATAAATTAACTTTAAAAGCTGATACACCGGATGCAGGTGCTTCTGAAGAATCATTTGAAATTGATTACAAAAATGAAGATATGACAATTGCATTTAATTATAAATACGTAATTGAAGGGCTAAAAAATATGGAACAAGACGAAGTTAAAATTGAAATGAATACAAATCTTTCGCCAACTGTGTTCCGTCCAAACAGTGAAGAAGACTATATTTCATTAATTATGCCTGTTCAAATTAGATAAATATAAGTATTGTAATTATAATCATATTAATAAATATAACGAAATGTAAAAATAATTTTACAACGTCGGAAATTCAAATATAATCCCTAATAGAATAGAATAGAATAGAATAGAATAGAATAGAATAGCCGTATTGTGAGTTTTTTCCGCCAATGGTAACATGGAATTATGCATGAAATCATTGAAACAGAGGGCGAATTTATGAAAAAACTCTTAGCTTTTACTTTAGCCGAAACACTTATTGTAATTGGTATTATTGGCGTTGTATCAGCGTTGACATTACCAAACTTGAATAGTTCAACCGGTGAAAAAGAAAAAGTTGCTAAAGTTAAGAAAATATATAGAGATTTAAATGATGCGTTTGGTCGTGCCGTAGCGGTTTATGGCCCTGTTGATGAATGGCCAGCAAACTCACAAAAACCGGATT
>CAZTXU010000024.1:0-12697 GCA_964617705.1 uncultured Muribaculaceae bacterium | reverse complement strand
TAGCAAAATAATAATAGCTATTACTTCTATTAATGTGAAACCTAAAGTATTAACCACAAAACGAATCTATTGCTAGATTCTTATGGTTTTTCCCTTTATTTACAACACTTTGTGGATAAAACTGCCCCCCCCCAAGTGTTTTCTATTTGTGAACTTTTATCAATTTTAACCATACTTTTTCACTCCAATTTTTTAATTTTTTTCAATAATTTGCGAATTAAAATGGGCATCATAATTGTAAATTATTTATCCTAATCTATTAACAATTTAACACACTTTCATATAATAGTCAATTAAATTATTCTAATATTGCTTTAATTCTTCTAACCCCAGCACTACTTGCTTCCTCTTTAACTAATTTAAAATGTCCTAATTCTTTAGTATTATTAACATGTGGTCCGCCACATATTTCTTTTGAAACATTTCCTATTTCATAAACTGTAACTATATCGCCATATTTATCAATAAACATAGCTTCAGCTCCACTTTTAATAGCTTCCTCTTTGCTTGTTTCATAATGAATAACATCAAGACCTTCACTAATATATTTATTCATTAATTCTTCAACTTTTTGTTTTTCTAAATCTGTTAATTTAGAATCATGAGAAAAATCAAAACGCATTCTTTCAGGTGTGATATTAGAACCCTTTTGATGAACATGATTACCCAAAACTTCCTTTAAAACAGCATTCAATAAATGTGTTGCTGTGTGGTATTGTGTTTCAACTTCACCAGTTCCAGATAAACCACCTTTAAATTTTTGAGTTGAACCTTGTCTTGATTTTTCTTGATGTTCAATAAATTTTTCATTAAATCCTTCAACATCAACAGAAATTCCTTGTTCTTTAGATAATTCACAAGTAAGTTCAATTGGAAATCCATATGTATCATATAGTTTAAAAGCTAAATCTTTATTTAAATGTTTATCATTTAAATTTTTAATCATTTTTTCAAATTCTTTTAATCCATTTTCTAACGTTTTACTAAATTTATTTTTTTCATTTTTCAAAACATTTAAAATATTATCTCTATTAGTTTCTAATTCTTTATAATACTTTTTATATTTATCAATTATCAATAAAGCTAATTGTTCTTCCCAATTTGAATCAAGAGGAATATTTAACTTTCTTGCATGATTAATAGTTCTTCTAATTAATCTTCTTAAAATATATCCTTGGTCAGTATTAGATGGAACTATTCCTTCTCCTGCTATAATAACACTAGTTCTAATATGATCAGCTATTATACGCATACTTTTACAATTATCATCATAATTTAAATTTGATAATTCACAAATTTTATCAATTACATCTTTCCATATACTTGACAAATAATTGTCATTAACACCTTCTAAAATAGCTACAGTTCTTTCTAATCCCATACCGGTATCAACATTTTTGTGTTCTAAAGGGACAAAACCATCTTTAGTTTTATTATATTCCATAAAAACATTATTCCATATTTCAACCCATCTATCATCATCAGGATTAAACAAAGTTGGAACCTCATCATTACTTCTAAAATAAAATATTTCAGTATCAGGTCCACAAGGACCAGTCTCACCAGCCGGACCCCACCAATTATTTTCTTCATCTAAATAAGCAATTCTTTCTTTAGGAATCCCTAAACTCATCCACATATTAGCTGAATAATCATCAGGACTAACTAAATCATTACCTTTAAATACAGTAACAGCTAATTTTTCTTTAGGTATTTTTAATACAGTTGTTAAAAATTCAAAACTCCAAGTAATACTTTCCTCTTTAAAATAATCACCCAAACTCCAATTACCTAACATCTCAAAAAATGTATGGTGAGTTTTATCGCCAACTTCATCTAAATCAGTTAATCTAACACACTTTTGATAATCAACCAATCTTTTACCATAAGGATGAGGTTGTCCCATTAAATAAGGAACTAAAGGTTGCATACCAGCCGTATTAAATAAACAAGTTGGGTCATTTTCAGGTACTACAGGGGCACTTGGAATTTGTTTATGTCCTTTTCTTTTAAAAAACTCAATAAATAAATCTTTAAGATTCATGTTTAACCTCCTTAATTATTGCATCAACTACTTCATCGATAGTTAAATTAGTTGAATCAATATATATTTGTTCATCTGTTCTAATTAATGAACCTACTTCTTTATGTGTATCATTATAATCTCTTGACACAATATTTTCTTTTACTTCTTCATAACTTGTATTAATATTTTTTTCTTTATTTTGAAATAATCTTCTATTTACTCTTTCCTCTAATGAAGCATCTAAATAAAATTTATAATCAGCATTAGGAAAAATAACTGTTGTTATATCTCTACCTTCAATTACAACGTCATAATTAAAAGCTAATTTTCTTATATATTCAACCAAATTTTTTCTAACTTCAACAATTGAAGAAATTGGTGAGACTATATCTGTTACTTCTTTATTTCTTATTTTATTAGTAACATCAATACCTTCTAAAAATACATTTCCATCTAAATCAAATTTAACATCAATATTCGATGATAATGCAATTATTTTATCTATTTCATTCACACAATCATTTTGAATCACTTTTAAAGCAAGACATCTATAAATTGCTCCTGTATCAATATTAACTAAATTTAATCTTTCTGATAATTTTTTTGCTGTTGTTCCTTTACCACTTCCAGCAGGTCCATCAATTGCTATAATCATAATACCTCCAAAATTCCAATTATATCATCAAAATCATTTATAACATAATCAAATTTATCATAATTATCTAAATTTGTTTCTGTTATATGTTGCATCTGTTTAATTGTCATTTTATTATCATAATATTTGCTTTCAATTCTAATTGTAAATACATTTTCAAATTTACTTTTAGGTATTTCAACCTCATCAATTAACCTAGCATCTGTTATAACAATAACATCATAGAAATAACTATAAACAGTTATATCTTCACAAATTCTTCTAATTAATAAATTATTATCTATCTTATTTTTAATTAAATTTATACCAATAGATTGTAATATTTCTCTTGGTTTATCTTCTTCACAACCATCCCATCCAGTTATGTTTTTAACATAGTTTTTTAAATAAAAAGCATAAGATATTTGAATACATTTTTTATTTTGATAATAAGAACAAATTTTATCTGCAACTAAATTTTTACCACTTTTAGCTTTACCAGACAAAATAAATATTTTTGGTTTTTTTATTGTATACATTATTCCTCCAATGGTTTTAAAAAGTTATATTTTTCATCAAAAAAGAATATTATTCCTTTAATTGCTCCAATTAATGGAGTAGCTAAAACCATACCAATAATACCAAAGAAATGTCCAAATACTAACAAACCTAAAATTATTGTAATAGGACTTAACTTAGTTGTTTTACTCATAATTAAAGGTTGGAATAAATTTCCTTCTAAACTTTGAACAATAACTATAAATATCAAAACAGCAATACCCGTAGGAGTTCCTTGAGAAAAAGCTACTAATACAGCTGGCGCTCCACCAATATATGGCCCAGCATAAGGTATAACATTAGTAATACCACAAAATAATCCAAATAATAAAGGAGCTTTTAAACCTATAATAGCAAAACCAATAAATGATATAATAAACACAACACTACAATCAATAATTGCTCCAATTACAAATCTTTTTAATGGTTCATCAATAACTTTAATTAAAGAATAAACTTCTTTTTGTAAATGATTAGGCACTAATCGATAAATAAGTTTAGCATGTTTATCAAAATCTAATAAAATATAAAAACCTATAATCATTCCAATAGCAAATGTTCCAATTCCAGAAAATATACTAGTTACAAAATTAACTAAAACAGTTGGAAGTGAACTTGTTAAATTAGTGGCAATACCTTCTAATTTAGCGAATAATTCTAATTTCATTCCATTAGCATCAAAATTTTCAATTTCATTGAATTTATCAAATATATTATCAATCCAAGTTCTACACGCATCATAAACACTAGGAACTGTATTTGATACAAATTCATTAATTTGTTCTGATAATAATGGTATTAAAGCATTAACAATTAAGAAAACTATTCCTAAAAACACTAAATAACAAATAGTTGTTCCTAATCCCCTTCTAATTCCTTTTTCTTTTAATTTACTAACTATTGGATCTAATAACCAAGCAATAAATAAACCAATAAATAAAGGTAAAAATAATTTTAAAATTGTTAAAATAAAAGGTAATACTTTTAATTCTTTTAATATTTTAAGACTTATATAAACTCCTACTACTACTAACATAACAAGTAATATTTGAAATACTTTGTTACCTAATAATACTAAATTATTTATTTTTTCGATATTAAGTTCTTTATCATTTCTTTTTTTAAACATAATTTCACCTAGATACTTAATAATTCTTGTTCTTTCTCTTTTAGTTTTTCTTCAACAATTTTATTATATTTATTAATTAAATCTTGAACATCAGAAGTTAATCCTTTAATATCATCTTCAGATATTTCTAATTTTTTAATATCGTTATTAGCATCTTGTCTTATATTTCTTAAATTAACTTTAGCATCTTCAGACATACCTTTTACTTGTTTAACATATTCTTTTCTTGTTTCTTCAGTTAAAATAGGAATATTTAAAATAATAACTTCTCCATTATTGTTAGGAGTTAATCCTATATTTGATTCATATATTCCTTTTTCAATTGGTCCTAAACAAGATTTATCAAAAGGTTTAATCATTAATTGTCTTGCTTCAGGAATAGAAATATTAGCAAGTTGTTTTAAAGGTGTTTCTACTCCATAATAATTCACCAAAACACCATCTAGTATAGCTGGATTTGCTCTACCAGCTCTAACATTTAAAAATCTTTTTTCCATGTTATTAATTGCTTGTATCATTTTTTCTTCAGTTTCTAATAAAATATCTTCCATTTAAATTCTCTCCTTTAACTTTTCTAAATTTTTATTATAATCGCCATTAGTTAGAAAACTTCCAACAACAGCTATATCAGCATTAATTAATTTTATTGTTTCATCATTTATACCGCCATCTACTTCAATTAAATAATCATAATTTCCTCTTAAAGATACTAATTTATTAATTTTTTCAATTGAACTATCGATAAACTTTTGACCACCTTTGCCAGGTTCAACTGACATAACTAAAACTAAATCAACAAATGGTAAATAAGGAACAATTGATTCAACTTTAGTATTTGGTTTAATTGACAATCCTACTTTTATATTTAAACTTTTAATATATTTAATTACTTCCATTATATTACAATTAGATTCATAATGAAAGGTAATATATTTAGGATTTAATTCTTTAAATTCATCAATATATTTATAAACATCAAAAACCATCAAATGAACATCAATTGGTTTATCATAATTTATAAATTGTTTTACTTCTTCAATATTCCAAGTTTTATTGAAAACAAATTCTCCATCCATAATATCTAAATGAATTAAAGAAATATTTGTTTTTGTTAGTTTTTTTAATTCTTCTTTTAAATTATCTTTAATCGACAAGATAGATGCTGATACTTCCATATTAATCCTTCCTAATAAATTTTAAATAATTTTCATATCTACTTTTTAAAATTTCTTTGTTAATTTGATTTTTTATTTCACATTTTGGTTCTTTTACGTGCATACAATCTTTATATGTACATAAATCTTTATATTCATTAAATTCTATCATATTATCTCTTATATCACTTAAACTCATATCATAAAAATCTAATGCTGAAAAACCAGGAGTATCAGCTATTAAACCATCAAACAATGAATATAGACAAACATGTCTAGTTGTGTGTTTTCCTCGTCCTAAAGCTTTAGAAATCTCATTTGTTTTTAAACTTAAACTATTATCTAATAAGTTTAATAGTGTTGATTTTCCTGAACCACTTTGTCCTGATAAAACTGTTACTTTATCTTTAAATATTTGTTTTATTTTATCTATTTCATCGTTATAAAATACTTGATATCCGATTTTTTTATAGTAATCATATATATTATCAATATTATCTTTTAATAAATCTTTTTTAGTAAAACAAATTATTGGTTTTATATTGTTATATTCAATTATACATAACATTTTATCTAATAAATATAAATCCAAATCTGGTTCTTTTAGACTTGCAACGATAATAACTTGATCAATATTAGCAACTGGTGGGCGTTTTAATTCATTTTTTCTTTTTAAAACTTCTGTTATTATATTATCGTTTATTATTACATTATCTCCAACAATAGGAATAATATTTTGATTTCTAAATTTACCTCTTGCTTTACAAATATACAATTCGTTATTACAACTAACTGTAAAATCTGAATTTATTATTTTAATTATTTTCCCTTCCATTATTCTAACACATCATCCTCTGATTCAACAGTTTTAGTTGTAACTGTAATAACTAATTTTGCTCCTTCAGTAACTGTTCCAGTTCTACTTTGTGAAATAATAGTTCCTTCTTCGTATTCATCTTTAGTTACATATTCTATATCTAAATCAATTTTATATTTTTTACAAAATTTTTCTACTTCAGTTACACTATATTCTTTAAAATCTGGATATTCAATTTTATAAACTACATAATATAAAATTATTGTGTTTCCTTTTTGTAATCTTTCATCTTTTTTCGCACTTTGATCAATGATAGTATTTTCTTTGTATTTGTCTTGTTCTTCTTCACTAACTGCTTTTTCTTGAACAATTACATTTAAACCTTTGTTAGTTAAATTAGCTTGAACTGATTTATATTCTTTTCCAGTATAATCTTCAATAATAATATCATCATTTTTAATTGAAACTACTAAAGTTATTTCTTTATTAATTTTTACAGTTCTTCCAATTTGTGGTTCGGTTCCGATAACTGTTCCATCTTCTTCATCACTTTTTTTCTCTTTTACTTCTACATTGACACTTAATCCATAATCTCTTAACTTTTGTTCAGCTTCAACAACACTTAAACCTTTAACATCTGGAATAGTAACTTCATCTACTTCTGTTACTTTTGGTAAAATTATTGCTACTAAACAAATCATAGCTAATAAAATCGCACAGATACTTCCTGTAATCCACATAGCTTTACTTACTTTACTTTCTTTAGGTTTTTGTTTCACTTTTTCCTCTTCCTTAATTTCATTATTTTTTTCAATTCTACTTAAATTAGATACTACTTTAGTTTCTTCTAAATTACTTTCTGGATATTTATAAACTAACTTTTGTTGTTGTAATCCTTCTTCAGTTAAAGCATTTTTAATATCATCATACATTTCCTTAACATTATCATAACGGTTTTTAGTGTTTTTCGCACATGCTCTTAAAATTATATTTTCAATTGATTGGGGAATATCTGGATTTATTTTTCTAACGCTTGGGATTGGTTCTTTCATATGTTTTATAGCAATCTCAACTGCGTTATCGCCTTTAAAAGGAATTTTACCTGTTAATAATTCAAACATTAAAATACCTAATGAATAAACATCGCTTTTTATAGTTGCTCCACTACCATTAGCTTGTTCTGGTGGGAGGTAATGTACTGAACCCATAACAGAATTAGTTTGCGTTAATTCGTTACTATTTAAAGCCATGGCAATTCCAAAATCTGTTATTTTAACTCTTCCATCTTCTAATATTAAAACATTTTGTGGTTTGATATCTCGATGAATTATGTAACTATCATGAGCACATGATATTCCACTAGTTAGTTGTAACATTATATCAACTACTTCAGGAAGTGTTAGGGCACCTCTTTTTTTAATTAAACTTTTTAGTGTTCTTCCATTTACATATTCCATTACAATATAATAGTTTCCATTATCTTCACCAACATCATACATTTCAACGATATTAGGGTGAACTAATGATGATGCGGATATGGCTTCTCTTTGAAATCTTCTTACAAATTTTTCATCATCAGCTAAATCTCCTCTTAATACTTTAACAGCAACTTCTCGGTTTAGAATAGTATCATGAGCTAAATAAACATTAGCCATACCGCCCTCACCGATTGTTCTTATTATTTGGTATCTACCTGCTATCATTTGTCCTTTATTAATCATTTTTAACCTCCTTTACTAAATAGGCTATAGAAATATTATCTGTTCCACCTCTATTATTACATTTAACAACTAATTTCTTTAATTTTTCATCAATTGTTATTGGTTCATTTAAAACTTTTGTTATTTGTTCATCGGTTAACATATTTGTTAATCCATCACTACATAAAAGTATTCCATCAACTTCTTCATCAATACTAATAACATCCATTTCAACTGTATTAGTTGCTCCTAAAGCTTTCATTAAAACGTTTTTACGAGGGTGTTCTTTGGCTTCTTCTTTAGTTAATTCTCCTGATTTAACTAATAAATTAACTAAAGTATGATCAGTTGTTACTTTATGAATTTTATCATTTTTTAATACATAACCAGAAGAATCACCAATATTTCCAAATAACAAGAAATTATTAGTTAATATAGCAAGAACAATAGTTGTTCCCATTCCAACACTTTCTGGATGACTGCTAGTATGTTTATATATTAAAACATTAGCTTCACTTACAATTTCTTTGATAAAATTAATAGCATCTTCTTTTGTACCAACACTACTTATATCAGCAAAACGTTTTCCAATGTGTGAAATAGCAATACTAGATGCTACCTCACCATTTCTATGTCCTCCCATACCATCAGCTACAGCCATTAAAACTTCATTATTCATATCTTTAACAATTATAACACTATCCTCATTGTGTTCTCTAACCTTTCCTGGGTCAGTTAAATAACTATAGTTCATTTTGTTTCCTCCTTGAAGTTGGCTCTTAATTGTCCACATGCAGCATTAACTTTTGAACCAAATTCTTTTCTTACTGTTACATTTATTTTGTTTTTTTTAAGTGTATCATAAAATTTCATAACTTTTTCACTTTTTTTATATTCAATATGACTAGTTTCATTATATGGTATTAAATTAACATAACAATTAATTCCTTTTAATAATTTAGATAATTCTAAAGCATTTTCATATTTATCATTAACACCTTTTAATAAAATATATTCAAACGTAACTCTTCTGTTTGTTTTATTGATGTATTCTTTTAATGTTTTAATTAATTCATTTAAAGGATAAACTTTATTAATTGGCATAATTTCACTTCTTAATTTATCGTTAGGTGCGTGTAGCGATACAGCTAAATTAATTTGTTTTCCATTATTCATAAAATCTTTTATTTTAGGTATTATACCACAAGTTGATATTGTAATATGACGACTTCCTAAAGCTATTCCTTTAGGTTCATTTATTATATTAATAAAATTCATTACATTGTCATAATTATCAAATGGTTCACCAATTCCCATTACAACTAAATGAGTTATTCGCATATTTATATCTTCTTCTATCATTAATAATTGTAAAACCATTTCATAAGTTTCTAAATTGCGAACTTTTTTTAATCTTCCACTTTCACAAAACCTACATGACATATTACAACCAACTTGACTAGAAACACATAAACTTAATCCATAATCATGTTTCATTAAAACAGCTTCAATTTTATTTTTATCTTTCAATTCAAATAAATATTTTTTTACATCTTTATCTTCTTGTTTTAAAATAATTTTTAAACTATCAAAAGTAAAATCTTGTTTTAATTTTTCAATAACTGTTTTTTTAACATTAGTCATTGAATCAAAATCTTTAACTCTTTTTAAATACAACCATTCATATATTTGAATTGCTTTATATTCTTTTTCACCTAAATCGGTAAAATATTGTTTCAACGATTCAATTGTCATACCATATATATTTTTCATATATTCCACCTATTTAATTGTATCAAAATAATGTGATAAAGTCCATAAAATAAGTGATTTTATAAAAAAATAGTTGCATTATTTTTTAAAAAATGTATAATTTTATATATGAACACATATTCATATAAGGAGAATTTATGAACGAAGAAAAAATAAACAGTCTCGCACTATTTTTTAAAGTATTTAGTGATTCAACTAGATTAAAGATAATATATGCCCTACTTGATAAAGAATTAAATGTATGTGAGATTGCTAGTAACATAAATATTAGTCAATCGGCAACATCTCATCAATTACAATTTTTAAAATTATCAAAATTAGTAAAATACAAAAAAATTGGCAAAGAAGTATATTATTCTTTAGATGATGAACATATTAAAGATATTTTTATGAAAGGTTGTGAACACATTGATGAAATATAGATACAATTTAAAAAATTTAGATTGTGGGAATTGTGCTTTAAAAATTGAAAAAAAATTAAATGAAGATAAAAGAATTAACAATGCTAAAGTAAACTTCAACACTTTAAAATTAGTGTTTGAAACAAATGAAAAAAATCCTTTAGAATTAGTTCAAAATATAATATCAAAAATCGAACCAGATGTTATTGTATATGAAAATGAAACAATTAAAAAACATACCCAATTGTTAGATTATTATTAGGTGTTTTATTAGCTTTTATTGGTTTTTATTTTAAATTAGAATATTTTGTTTTATTATCTTATTTTATTTTACTAATGCGAACTATTAAAAATACTTTTATTATACTTATCAAAGAAAGAACTATTAATGAAAATTTTTTAATTACTATTTCTTGTATTGGTGCGTATTTAATTGGTAAACATACAGAAGGAATAATGGTTATTTTATTATATGAAATTGGAAAAATATTAGAGGATATGGCGATTAATAAAAGTAGAAATTCTATTAAATCTTTAATGGATATTAAACCAGAATTTGCTAATATTAAAACTAAAGATGGTTATGATAAAATCGATCCTAATCAAGTTAAAATAAATGATACAATTGTTGTTTTAAAGGGCGAGAAAATTCCTTTAGATGGAATAATTTCTAAAGGTAATACTACTTTAGATGTATCTTTTATAACTGGTGAGGTAATACCTTTAGATGTTAGTGTTGAAGATAAAGTTTTATCAGGAAGTATCAATATTGGAAATTTAATTGAAATAAAAGTTACAAATGAATTTAATGATAGTACTGTAAATAAAATATTAGATTTAGTTGAAAATGCTACTAATAATAAAGCGAAAACTGAAACTTTTGTAAATAAAATAGCTAAAATATATACCCCTGTTGTTTTATTTCTTGCTATATTAATAGCTATATTTATGCCTATATTTTTTGATGTAACTTATAATCAAAGTATCTATAAAGCATTAATATTTTTAGTTATTTCTTGTCCATGTGCGATTGCTATATCGGTTCCTTTAAGTTATTTTTCAGGAATTGGTAAAGCAAGTAAATCTGGAATTTTAATTAAAGGAAGTAATTATTTAGATATTCTTAAAGATATCAAAACAATTGTTTTTGATAAAACTGGAACTTTAACTAAAGGAGAATTTGAAATAACTAAAGTAGATATTTTTGATGAAAAATATAGTGAAAATGATATAATCAATTTAGTTTTAAAAGGTGAATCTTTTTCTAATCATCCAATTGCTAAATCATTAGTAAAAAATAAAAAAATTGATTATTCTGATGTTAAAAATTTTAAGGAATTAGAAGGATTGGGTATTCAATTTGAAATTGGTAATGATATTTATTTAATTGGCAATAATAAATTAATTAAAACTGATAAAAAAGCAAGTATTTTATTGATGAAAAATGATAAATTAATTGGTTCAATTTATTTAAATGATATTTTAAAAGAAAATGCTAAAAAAGTTATTGATAATCTTAAAAAAAATAATATAGAAATCTATATGTTTACTGGCGATAATGAATATCAAGCTAAAAAAATTGCTGATTTATTAGATATTAAATATAAATATAGTATGTTACCAAAAGATAAATATGATAATATTTTAAAATTAAAAGAAAATAGTAAGGTTGCTTTTGTTGGCGATGGAATAAATGATTCTCCAGTTTTAATTGGTTCGGATATTGGTATTTCTATGGGAGGTATTGGTTCAAATGCAGCTATTTCAGCATCTAGTATAGTTATTATGAATGATGATTTAAATAAAATTATTGAAAGTATCAATATTTCTCTTAAAACTAATCATATAATTAAACAAAATTTAATTTTTGCTATTGCAACTAAAATAATAATTTTATTGTTTAGTGTATTAGGTATAGCTGATATGTGGCAAGCTATCTTTGCCGATGTTGGCGTTACTTTAATTACTATTTTAAATACCTTAAGAATTTTAAAATAATTTTTAGGGTTTTTATTTGCTTTATTAAAAAAATGTGTTATAATTGTTTTGTTGACGTATTAATGTCATAAAATAATTTATGGGGCGTTAGCTCAGTTGGTAGAGCAATTGACTCTTAATCAATGGGTCTAGGGTTCGAGTCCCTAACGCCCCACCATATAGATAGTTACTCGAACTTTTAAAGTTTCGAGAGTAATAAATTACTAACAAAAATGTTAGTTTTTTTATTAGAATATATTAAATCAAATTAATACTATCCTCTTAAAAAGAATTTTTTGACAATTTAAATAATTTATGTTATTATTAGTATGTAAGCAAGAGAACTTGCATAAAATAAAAAAGAGGAACATTCAATTTTGCAAGTGAATGTCGCCTCTAGTTTAATGGAATTGACACTCTATCAATGCTGAAGAGTGTCTATTTTTTTATTGCTAACGCCAGTAAGGTAGAAAGTAACAAAATGATAGCAATGAGCTTTAGAACTTTTATTATAAAAGTCTTAGTTTT
>CAZTXU010000023.1:0-12905 GCA_964617705.1 uncultured Muribaculaceae bacterium | reverse complement strand
CATGTGGTTCGGGAAAAAAATATAAGCAATGCTGTGGAAAGTAGCATAAAATAAGAAAAAAAGAATTTATGAAAAATTAAATTGGTTCGAGTTTTATTAACTTGTCCACAAAAAATAAAAATATGCAGTAAAATAAGGGTGTGAACAAGAAATAATTTGTTGACACCTTTTAAAATCTAAACAGAAAGGAGAGTAAAATATTGAAAAAAGATTTAATAACATCAGAAATAATCGTTAAAGAAAATAAAGTTGGAATATTAAGGGTTGGAAATGTTAATTATATTTCATTAACTGATTTAGCAAAGTATCAAAATTCAAGTGATCCATCTTTAACAGTTAAAAACTGGTTAAGAAGAATAAATACTATTGATTATATTGGCCTATGGGAAGAAATTCATAATCAAGATTTTAATTTGGTCGAATTCGACCAAATTAAAACTGAGTATGGTAGGAACTCATTTGCAATGTCACCAACACAATGGATAAAAAGAACTAATGGAATAGGTATTATTTCAAAATTAAATTATGTAGTTCACACAGATGCAGTTAAAACTTATATAGTTCCAACACTTACAGAAGAACAAAAGAAACATGTTTATGCAAAAGAAGCCGATGTGTTAAATGTTGCACTATTTGGTATAACAGCAAAAGTATGGCAAGTTAGTAGAATATAAAGTTATAGAAAGTCAATCTAGAAGTAATAAAATTCAAATGGTATTTACTAGAAAGATGGAACATATTCAGGAACAGATATTATAAAATACCCTTTTAAGATAATTCATAATGAAATAGGAATTAAATGTAGATTTTATGATTTAAGAGGAAGTTTTGCTACTATTTGTTTAAGAAATGGATGTGAAATAAAAGATATTGCCGAAGTGTTAGGGCATAAAAGGATAGAAACAACTCAAAAATATTATATATCAAGTTTGGAAGAGAATAAAAAGAAAGTGACTAAAATTTTTGAAGATGAAATGAATAAGGTTTAATTTGGCCAAATTCCGAAGCGTTATCTATTCTTTTTAATATTGATAGAAGTGGAATTGTAAGACATATTAACAATATTTATAAAGATGAAGAATTAAGTAAAAATAGCACGTGTGCAAAAATTGCACATATGGGTAATGATGGTAAGCAAACCTACAATACTAAGTATTATAACCTTGATATGATTATTTCAATAGGTTTTAGAGTTAACTCTAAAAAAGCAATTAAATTTAGAACTTGGGCAAATAAAATAATTAAAGATTATATGGTTCAAGGTTTTGCTTTAAATGATGAAAGATTTTTAAAAGCAAAGAAATCTGATCAAGAAGATTTTAAAAGATTACTTGAAAGAATTAAATTAATTCGTACAAGTGAGAGAATGTTTTATTAAAAAATAACTGATATATTTGCAGAATGTTCTATAGATTATGATAAAAATAGTGATACTGCAATAACATTTTATAAAACAATCCAAAATAAATTCCACTTCGCGATTACTGGAAAAACGGCTGCTGAAATAATTTATAATAGAGTAGATTCTAAAAAAGAAAATATGGGACTTACTACTTGGGAAAATTCACCTAGTGGAAAAATTTTAAAAACTGATGTAATTATTGCAAAAAATTATTTAAACGAAACATAAATTAAAAACTTGAATAATTTAGTAAACTTATTTTTGGATATTGCTGAAAATAATGCTGAGAGAAATATAACAATGTATATGGAAGATTGGAAAAATGAAGTAGAAAATTCTTTAAAAATTTTTCATTATGAAGTTTTAGAAGAAAAATGAAAAGTCTCTCATAAACAAGCAGTAGAAAAAGCTGAAAATGAATATGAAAAGTATAAAGTTATACAGGATAAAAATTATATATCAGATTTTGATAGATTATTAAGTGAAACAAAGCAGTTTGAAAATAAATAAATTACGCATTTTATAAAATTAAAATACATGATATACTTATATTAAGTGAACGAATGATGGCAATGTTCACATATTGTCCGCAGTAGATAAAATAATATGAGGAGGCTAATATGTCTAATAAGGATGTAATAGATAAAATTAGAAATTTATCAACACAAGAACAAAGAAATATATCTTACGAAGAATTAATTAAAATTATAGAACCACTAACATCTGATGAAATTATAGAGCTAAGTAATGTAATAGGTTATCCTGTATTTACAAGATTATGTATGGGTGTTTTAAAACACAGATTTGTTTTATTACAAGATGGTTCAGCTGCTATTATTGTAAATGACAAAGGTCAAATATTATTACAAAGTAGAGCAGATAGAGATAAGTGGGGATTACCTGGTGGTTGTCAAGAATTAGGTGAAAGATTCCAAGATACTGTTATCAGAGAAATTAAAGAAGAAACTAATTTAGATGTTAATGAAGATGATTTAGAATTAATTGATATAGTATCTGGTTCATCAAGAAGAAATGATTATCCAAATGGAGATGTTGTAATAAATAATACAGCATTATACTGTGTCAGAAATTATTCTGGTGAATTAAAGTGGGATAGTGAATCTAAAAATATGAAATTTTTTGACTTAGATAATCTACCAGAAAATCAAAATGATCCAGATTTAATCGAAATATATATTAAGAAATTAAATAGAAAATCAAGATAAAAAAACAGATTATATTAAAGGACTCTTATTAGACTTTAATTAGTTTTAGTACGAGTCTTTTTGTATGTAAAGAAGTTAGGCGATATTAAAATGGAAGTAATAATTAAAAATTGTAACAATATTAAAGAGGGATATACTGATTTACTTCATTTGTTAATATTGAATAATTTACAAAATACAAACACAGAACTAATAGAAGAAAATGTTCCACAAAATGAAAGATTAGTAAGACTTAATAATTCTGCAAAATAAAAATGAAAGTATTGAAAGATAATAAAAATATAAAAGATTTGGATTATTACAAAAACAACTCAAAAATATTATATATCAAGTTTGGAAGAGATTAAAAAGAAAATGATTAAAATATCTGAAGATGAAATGAATAAGGTTTAATTTGGTCAAATTTGATTAAATTGATTGTTTAACAATGTAAATAATAGTATAATATCTAATATAAATTAACTAAAAAAATATTGGGACAAGGAGGAATAATCATGAATGATAAATTAATTGGGAATGGAAAAAATTTTATAATGAAGAAGGTAATACAAAAGTAGAAGTGGTATAGTTAAACATATAAATTTAGAACTTAGACAAAAAATTAAAGATTAATTTAAAGAGAAATATAGGAAGTGATAGTAATATGAATAAAATTAACTCAAAAAATTTATATACAGATAGATTAGAATTAAGAATTCCTACAATGGAAGAACAATATAGATTATGGGAGATATTGGTTAATGAAAATATTAATCAATACTATTTTCCTACTCCAGATAGAATATTTCTTAAGAACAATTTATCCAAAGACAATATAGAAGATTTAAAAATAGCAAGAAAGATATTTATGGAACAATTATCTGATTGGGAAAGACAAGAACCATTTTATATAAAGAAAATAGAAACCATTCAAGTTCAAGAGAATAGTCAAAAGTATACTTGGAGTATTTTTCTTAAGGATACAAATATAGTTATAGGTCAAATAACTTGCCAACCTAAAGATAATGAACCAGAAAATATAAGAGATGTAGGATGGTTTATTGATACTAATTATCAAGGTCAAGGTTATGCTTCAGAGGCTGCTATTGCAGTACTAGATTTTATGTTTAATGAAGTGGAAATAACTGATATTCAAACTAGTGCTGCAGAGATAAATCCAGGATCATGGAGAATTATGGAAAAACTAGGATTTGAATTTATCGGAACAAAGAAATCATCTTATTTTAAAGATAATGAAATATTAATGTGTAAAGAATATTATGGCAATAAAGAATTATTTTTAAATAGAAATAATAAATTATTAAAATAGGTGTACTTTTATCAGCAATATTAAGTGATGGTAAGATATGGATATAATGATAAACGTATTAAATATAAAAGATTTAGATAACTCTAGCATTTTTTGTATTAAGTTGTTTATAAAGACGACCATGTGATATAATATAAATTAAAGTAACTGTTTTACTTTTGAAACAAAATTTTACATTTTAATAAAGGTGATATCATGAATTTTAATTTACCATTTTTAAAAAAAATTAATATCTCAAACGAACCAAACAAATATTATAAAAATTATTCAAATATTTCTAATGATACTGTTATAAAATATGGTAATGATTGGGATGAATTTTGTGATAAAGAAACATTTTTAAAATATCAAAAAAAAATTATTGAATTAAAATCAATTTATAGAACTTTTACTTTATCGCCAATTGAAAAAATAATGATTGCTTACGATATCGTAAAGAGTAAAACATATAAATTATCTAATGATGAAAGTTTAAACGGATTACCACATGAAGTTTTATTTAATGAATATATTTCTTGTCGTGGTTATTGTAATTTATTGATTGAAATACTTGATTCTGAAGGAATTAAAATTGCTAATCAATCATTAAATATTTTTGATAAAAAACAAAATAAAATTTCTTCTCATGCAAGATGCACAGTTTTATTAGATGATGATAAATATAATATTCATGGACTATTTGTAGTATCTCCTAGTGAAGATAGTTACAAAGAAGAAAATAAGAATTATTTTGGAAATGATTTACAACCAACAGATTTATATTCTTACTTTTTACGACCATTTAGAGATAAAGAACTATACCACGATGAAAATTATGAATATAGGATTCAAGATATGAATAAAGATAAGGATATTAATTCAAATAATATAGATTTTGATGGATGTTATGAAAATCCTGAATATAGATTAAATGATTTAATAAAAAATAATGATTTAAATGAACTTACAATATTACAAGATGAAGTTTTTCATGGATTAATTGATAATTTATCAAAAGAAGAAATACTTCAATATGTTGATACTAATTATATTAGTTTTAATTTAATGTTAGAAATAATTAAAAATGTTAGAAAAACACTAGGACATTCTAAAGAACAATTATCTACTGAAATGGATAGAATAAGAAAAATTAATTTAGACTTTTTTAGAACTGATGTATGAAATTTATAATATAAAAACAATTAAAAATTTTAAATAATCAACAAGAAAAAATAGAAATCAAATAAAATTCTATTTTTTTTTATTCAACATAAATTATATTAGGGGGATAATTATATGAACAATAACGAAAAACATCCTTGTAATAAAAGCTATGAAAAAGCAAAAAAAATAATTGAAGAAGCTAATAGAAATATAAAATATCGTTACATTCAAGGACCAACCGGACCAAAAGGTGATATAGGACCAACCGGACCAAAAGGTTCAAATGGACCAACAACAATTGAAGTAGGAATTACTGAAACTGGTGAACCAGGAACAGAATCAATGGTTACAAATGTGGGAACAAATAGAGAAGTAATATTAAATTTTAAAATACCAAGAGGTGAGCAAGGAATAATTGGTCCAACTGGACCAAAAGGAGATACAGGTCCAAGAGGATTACCAGGTGAAATAGGAATAAGTGAAGTAATAACAATTGATGGAACAGAAACTGTCGAACCAGATGAAGATGCCGAAGTATTAGATGATTTTGATAGAAATGTTCATCATCTTACATTTTATATACCAAGAGGCGAACAAGGAGAAACTGGTCCAATTGGACCACAAGGTGAAAAAGGAAATACAGGTGCTCAAGGAGAAAAAGGTGAAGTTGGTCCAACAGGACCAAAAGGAGATACAGGTCCAGCAGGACCAAAAGGAGACCAAGGAGAAATAGGACCAACCGGACCACAAGGAGAACAAGGACCAGTAGGTCCAGCCGAAGTAATTGCTTATGGAGAAAGATATTTAGATTCACAACAAACTTTAAATTTAACAGCTGAAGTAGATGCAGTAGTACCACTAAATTCTAATGGTCCAGCTTTATTTGCTGATTATGATACAGAAAATGCTATAGATATAAAAGAAACAGCATTTTATGAAGTTTTTTATTTTTTTAGTGCTACTCCTCAACAAAATTGCAAATTAACAATTTCACTTAAAAATAATGATTTTCTATTACCAGCAAGTAATATCATAACCGATTGGGAAGCAAACAAAACTAGTAGTGTTTGCAATAAAATTATAGTTGGACTTAGTGATGGAGATGTACTTAAAATAGGTATAAGATCAAATACTACAACTACATTATCTTTCACAGAAAACGCTAATGCTGTATTAGGTGTTGTTAAAATTCACTAAATGAAACACAAAGTTTCATTTTTTAAAACCCATAAAATAACATATTTATTTTTTAAAAAATGTGGTATAATTAAAGTAGGAGGATGATAAAATGAAAACAACAATAAGAGGAGCAAAAATTAAGGTAACAGATGCCATAAAAGCACACGTAGAAGAAAAGATTGGAAAATTAGATAAGTATTTTGATAATCCAGAAGAAATATCAGCTAATGTACTTATCAAAGTAAAAGGAAAAGACCAAACAGTTGAAGTTACAATTCCAACTAAAAAATTCATTTTAAGAGGAGAAGAAACAAACAACGATTTATACGCTGCAGTCGATTTAGTATCAGATAAATTAGAAAGACAAATAAGAAAAAACAAAACAAGAATGAAGAAAAAAATTGATAAAAGTGTTATTGAATTTAAAATGGATTTTGAAGTAGAAAAAGAAGAAAAAAACGAAAATAAAATAGTAAAAAGAAAAAACATCGAAATGAAACCAATGAGCGAAGAAGAAGCCATTTTACAACTAGAATTATTGGGACATTCATTCTTTGTATTTAAAAACGTTAAAACTGATGAAATAGATATCCTATACCGTCGTAATGATGGAGATTATGGAATAATCGAAACAAAATAGTTTATAAAAATTTAATAATGTGATAAAATATATTTGATAATTAGAAAACCTCATTAAGGAGGATATATGCAATTTAATGAAGAAGAACTAATAGATTTAATTAAAAGCTGTATGAATTTAGATAAAAAAGTAATTAAAAATATTTTAGATACCATAGTAATAAATAATAATATTATTGAATTTAAAATAAATCCTAATTATTATGTTTTACCAACAACCAATGATTTACTATTAGTTAACATAGTCATAACTGATGACAATCAACAACAAGAAATAACAGAATCCTTAATAATGAGTCCAGAAACTCAACAAATAATAGATCCAAATAAATTATTTTATTACATTTCTATTCCTAAAATAAAAGAAAAGAAAAAATTAACTAATTGGGAAAAAAGAATACTTAAGATAGATTAAATTCTATCTTTTTTCATATAATTTAATGGTGATTATATGTTAATAATAAAAGGATTTTTAATTGGAATAGCCAAAATATTGCCAGGTGTTTCTGGAGCAGTACTTGCAATATCACTTGGAATATACGAAAAATCAGTAGAAGCAATAAGCAACATATTTAAAGATTTCAAAACTAATATTAAATTTTTATTTCCAATTGCTATTGGATTAATTATCGCACTAATCTTCGGAAGTAAAATATTAATATATTTTTTAAATAACTATTATACCTCAACACTTTTATTATTTATAGGTTTAATGTTAGGAGGAATCCCAAATTTAATAAAAAAAATAGATTTTAAAAAAATAAAAATAAAACACTATTTTTTATTAATAATAAGTTTTGCATTTATTTTTTTCTTGAATCTAATTAATAAACAAACATTCTTTACTAATGATTCATTTTTATTATATATAGTAATAGGAATTATTGATTCCATAACGATGGTAGTACCAGGAATAAGTGGAACAGCAATAATGATGTTATTAGGTTGTTATCAAAATTTACTAAATTTAGTTGGAAATTTATCTAATTATTTATATTTATTTGGATATGGTATAAGTTTAGTAATATCAACTTTTATAGTTTCAAAAATAATGAATTATTTATTTAAAAACAAAGAACTTACCATTTATTCAATTGTTATAGGTTTTATGGTAAGTTCAATATTAATTTTATTATTAAATGTTATTAAAGATATTAGTATTTTAGGAATAATACTTTTAATATTAGGATTCATAATAGGTTATAAATTAGAATGAATTTTATTTTTAATTAAAAGTATTAAAGGAATAACTAATAAAATAATAGAAATAAAAGGATAAATATATAATACAAAATTTTCAAATATAATATTACTTCCATATAATTTATGAGTTAAAATAATAATAATTATAGCAAATATAATGGTAATTAAATTATCATATTTTTTAATATTAAAATTTTGTTTAAAACTAGTTTTCAAGTAAAATAAATTTAATACTAATCCCATAATAAGAGAAAAAATCAATTGAATAGATAAGATAGATTCAATTCTTTGAAAGAAATTAGCAATATTGATAGTTTTTAAAACATGATACTCAGGATATTGATATAAAGTAGCCATTTTAGGACCAAAAATAGTGGTACAACAAAATATTACAATAAAAGATACAACAATAACAAATACATAAATTTTTAATAAATCTTTTTTTAAATTTTCATTGTCAACAATATTATCTTTTGGTATTATTAACATAAGAAAAAGAGGAAATATATTATTAGATATATATAAATAACTACCTTTTAAAACAGGATTAAATCCATATTCTAAAATTGGTTTTAGTTCATTTAAATCAATTTTACTTATTAAAGTAAGAGTAGTTATAATTAATAAAAAAGTAGTTATAAAAAATAGTATATTAGAACACCTTCCAATAACTGATAAATCTTTACTTACCATATATACTATTACAGCCATAAATAGTATAGCAATAGCAAGATTAGGTGTTTTAAAAAGATATTGAGAATTTATAAAAGTAGCCAAATTCCAAAGAATCATAGTTCCTAATAAAATAACAAATAAAATTAACAATAAATTTATAAAAATACCAAATTTACCAAATTGTTTATTTATTAAGCTGACAATATTATCTTTAGGACTAATGTTTAAAGTTAAATAAAATATACCTAAAGGAATAATACCTAAAATTAAAGAAAGAATTATACTTATCCAACTATCACGACAAGAAGTTTGTAATAAAACATAAGTAGTAATTCCCCAAAACATTGAATTCATTATAAAATAACAAAGAAATATGTATTCTGTTTTTCTAATTGTTTTCATGATTCACCATCAATATAATTATTTATATTTCCTTTCCCTGTAATATTAACTTCAACATTGTATTTAATATTTAAATTAGGAAAATATTCATCATTCCATTCATTTATAACACTTTTAAAATATTTAGGATTTTTTTTATATATTTGTTTACCAAAACCAAAAATATCAGTTTTATTTTTTTTAGCTAAATCTATTGCTTGAGAAATATAGTCTATAACCAATTCATTATTATTATTTTCTATTTCTTTAATATTTTCAATATTTTCAAGGTCTATTTTACAAGTTATTTCTTCAATTGAAGTAGATGCTTTAACATCAACTTTTAATGTATCATTATTTTCTATATCAATACTTGTTTTTAAATTTGAAACTTCTAAAACTATATGTCCAGTATCACAATTAGTAGTTAAATACATATTTTTTACTTTATTGTTTAAAATATTAATTCCATAACTTTCTTCTTTAGTAGACCAAGAAATAAACTCACCACCTTTAAAAATACCCATTGTACCAAGTTTTAAATAAGTACTAGGTTCTATTTTAGCAATATTTTCAGAATTGTTTCCTGATTCAACATCTCCTACCGCATAAACACTAGGTAAAACTGGTTCAATTCCAACTTCTAAAAGGGTTTTAACAAATTCATTAAAATTTATAGTATAAATACTACCTTGTCTTTTATTCGTGTTTTTTAAATTTTCAGATACATTTTGTGAAGGAAAATTTTCTAATGGTGGGGTTATTTTTAATATATTAGAAGCTTCAGTATCTTTAGCAATAATCAATTGAAATTCATTTCTTGTTTGTGGATATCTAAATAAAAAATCGATAATATTTAACATATCATTTTTAGCTATTTCTTCTGATACAACTAAAACTGTTAAATGTTCTAAATAAACTTCTTTAGAAATACCAGCAGCCGCATCAGATATAGCTTCATACATTGTTATTCCTCTTCCTTCATAAGCAGCAGTAGAAGCTTCAGGTTTATTGTTGTTATTGTTGTTTTGTTTTTTGGAATTAGAAATTAATAAAGTTATTAAATATTTATCATCAACTTTATCAATTGCTATACCAGTTGTCATAGCTAAATTATTTAATTCTTTATAGTTCCAACAACCACACATTAAAAATATAATTGGTAAAATTAAAAGTTTTTTCATTTTTCATCTCCAATTCTTTTAGTATTATTTGTTAAATAAGAATCACGGTTTTTAATTTTGCTTTGATTTTGTTTAATAATAGATGCTTTAACATCTTTTTTTATAAAAGGAGCAATTGGCGTAAAATAAGGAATACCAATAACTTCTAAACTACTAGTTTTAGTTATAAATATTATAAATAGCGATATCACACCAATTAAACCAAATAAACAAGCGGATAGTATAAATAAAATTCGCCAAGTTCTTATAGCGTTAACTAAATCAGGATTATTAAAAGCCATTCCAGATACCGCAGATAGAGATATTATAATAACGACAATAGGAGAAATAATACCAGCAGTAACGGCTGCATCTCCTAATATTAAAGCTCCAACAATACTAATTGAAGCTCCCATAATTTGAGGTTTTCTAGTATCAGCTTCTTTTAATATTTCATATGCCGTTATCATAATTAAAACTTCTATAACAGTTGGAAAAGGTACACTTTCTCTTTCGATAGCAAATGAAGTAAGTAATAAATCAGGTAATATTTCCATATCATAAGTCATTACAGCAATATAAAAAGCAGGAATTAATATTGCAATAAAAAAAGCTAAATATCTTAAAAATCTTGTTATAGTCGCACTTACAGGTTTAACATAGTTATCTTCTGATGTTTTAAAGAAATCAGCAAATACAGTTGGTAGTAGTAAAACAAATGGACTATTTTCAACTAAAATACCAATTTTACCATTCAATAATGCAATACTTACATTATCCGGCCTTTCCGTTGAAATAACTCTAGGTAAAAATGAAGATTGATTATCAGATAATAATTCTTTGATATAGTTTGAATCAATTATTCCATCAATATCAATATTATTTAATTTAGTTTCTAATTCTTTAACTTTTTTTTGATCAGCTATATCTTTTATATAAATTAAAGATACTTTTGTTTTTGTTCTTCTTCCAATATTAGTTTCTTTAAAAGTTAAATTATAATCCTTAATTCTTTTTCTAATAAGTCCAATATTTGATTCATAATTTTCATTAAAACTATCTTTTGGACCTTTTAGGCTTGGTTCACTTGCTGATTCAGTTATACTTCTATCTAATTTAGCTTTAGTTTCTAAAGCAATTGCTTTAGCTTCTCCTGTTAAAATAATAGTATAACCACTAGCTAAATAATAAAATATTTCATCATAAGTAGTAATTATACTTAATTTACTATTAGGAATAGTCATTTTTAAATATTCAAAAATATTTTTAATTGACTTTTTTGTTTTATAATCATTACTTAAACTTTTACCTAAATAATCACTTATTTTATCATCATTAGCAGTACTTTCATAATACATGTAAACAATTTTTTTCTTGTTTAATTTTATTTCGTGAACACAAAAATCACAACTATTATTTATTGTTTTAATTTTTTCTAATACTTTATCAATATTTTTATCAATCATACTATTCACCAATATTATTATGGTTAATTTTAAAAATAATATAAAAAAAATAGTATTAAACTATTTTATTTTAAATTCAAAACAAGGATTTTTTAAAGGTTTTCTTTGGAATCCTAAAAATTCTTTTCCTTCATATTTTATTAAATCATCATCTTTAAATAATAAATTAAGGTAATCATCATAAGTATAATTTGTTTTTAGCGTTAAAGCGTTGTTTTGTTCATAAAATAAACCATTTCTAAAGGATAAAGTAAAACCATCTAAATAAAGTTTAAAAGTATTTTCAGTTAATTTTATAAAACCATCTTTTATTATTTTTTCAGCTATTTCTTTTTTTTCTTTATCATTTGTCATATAATATCCAACGTTTAAAGTATCAAAATCAATTAATCCTAAACAACTTACAATATTTCTTCTAAAAGAAAAGAATTGACGATATGAACAATCAACAATATATTCTTGATTGCTTAAAGTAACGATATTAAAATAATGAAAACCACATCCTTGAAAAATTTTATGGGTACTTGAAAAACCAGCATCAATTTTTACAACATCACAATCGATATTGTATGAATCACACACATCTTTAACTAGTTGACTAAAAATAAAACATTCATTGGATAAATCAATATTATTTATATCGTTTATACTTTTAGAAATATGTTTATCCATATATGTTTTTCTAATTAATAAAATTAAAAATTTTAAAAATTCTTCATCATTATTTGGCTTATATATATTTTCATAAAATCCATTATCAAAATCAGATTTAGTTTCAAGGATATATTTATTAGGTAAATAACCCCATCTAAAAAATGATAATTTATTATTTAAATTATTTATGTATCTTGGACTATTATGATTTTTAGTATCAATTTTAACTATTTTATAAGCTTCATCCATTAATTGTTTTAATTCATCTTTATTTTTTGTATTTTTAAGTTGTTCTTCTATAATTTTTAATTTATTTTTACATGTCATATCATCACCTAAGTTTAACTATTATATCACACATTTAAAATAAAATAACAAGTATTTTGTCGAATAGAAATATTCCTAAATTAAATAATTAAAAATAATATTTATTAGGAGGCAGATATGGGACTAAATGATGAAGAA
>CAZTXU010000022.1:0-13764 GCA_964617705.1 uncultured Muribaculaceae bacterium | reverse complement strand
AAAGATGAAATCTATGACATATCAGTTTTTATTTTACTACTTTTTCAGCAGTCTCGGAAATCCATCTTATTTTAATAATTTATTAAATAAATCAATTACTTCTTGTTCGTTAATTGGTTTCTTTAAATATCCAGCAAATCCTAAATTTTTAAAATCATCTTCATTTGATATACTATGTATTACAATCGGTGTGGTGAAACTATCGATTTTTTTTAATTCTTTTATTAATTCTTCACCACTACTATGTTTATATATATTGTTTGTGATGATTATATCATAATTTTCTCCATTTAATATTTTTTCTTTTATTTTTTCAACTGTAGTTGCATTGCTTACAATAAAACCTAATTTAGATAGTACCATATTAGTATATTTAAATGAAGTATTATCATAATCACCAACTAATATTTTTTTATTATAAAACATCGGATATTCAGTCATGTTTGTCCTCCTTAATGTTGATTTATTATAGCACGTTAGGAAGATAATAGCAAGAATTTTTTGAAAAAATTTACATATAATTTTATTTATATAAAATAATGTAAATAAAAAACCACTCGTAAGTGATTAATTTTTACTCTTGGTGACCAGTACGAGATTCGAACTCGTGAATGCTGCCGTGAAAGGGCAGTGTGTTAAGCCGCTTCACCAACTGGCCAAAAAAATGGCGCCTCAAGTAGGACTCGAACCTACGACCCCTTGATTAACAGTCAAGTGCTCTAACCGACTGAGCTATTGAGGCGTAAAATGGTGGGCCTAATAGGACTTGAACCTATGACCCCACGCTTATCAAGCGTGTGCTCTAACCAACTGAGCTATAGGCCCATCGAATAATGCTATTTAAGTATACAATATTTTTTAAAATTAATCAATACTTTTTTGAAAAAAAATGATAATTTTTGCAATTTATTCACATTTTTTGAAAAATTCGTTAAATAATTTGTAACTTTCTTCATCCATCAATGATTCAGGATGCCATTGAACACCTATAAAAAAATGTTTATCTTTATCTTCAATTGCTTCAATTATATCTTTTTTCGCACTAATATTTAAATTAGTTTTAATAATACTATCTTTATGACGACTGTTTACTAAAATCTTATCTTTACCAATTATACTATATAAATAAGAATTTGAATCAATTTCTATATCATGAACGTATTTTTCATTTGATAAATGACTTGCAATTGCTCCCATTTGTCCATTAAAAGTCATAGCCATTGTTTGCATACCTAAACAAATACCTAAAGTTGGAATGTTTTTATTATATAAATATTTAGTAATAAGTTTATCTATTTCAAAATATTCATTCCCACCTTGTAAAATAAAACCATCACACATATCAATTAATTCTTTAATACTATTAAAAACTAAATTACTATCTTTTTTAAAATCAACAATAATTCCTATTGGTGTATAACCAAATTCATAAATAACGTTAATTATCTCTTGATTGAATTTTATGCCATCATTTTCTCTTCCAATGATACCAATACATTTCAATTTGATCACCTATTTTAATATATGTTAAATTTGTCAAAAGTTTAAAAAAATTAAATATAATTTAGTAAGGAGGTTTTAAATGATTAAAAAAAGTTTTTGGAAAAATTATAGATTTCCAATTATTTTATTATTATCAGTTATTATTGGTTGTTTATTAGGAATAATATTAGGTGATAGAGCAAGTGTTATAAAACCATTTGGTACTATATTTATAAATATGTTATATACAATTGTAGTTCCATTAGTATTTTTTACAATATCAAGTAGTATTGCTAATATGGTTAATTTAAAAAGGTTAGGAAAAATTTTAAAATATGTTTTTATTGTATTTATTATTACTAGTTTAGTATCAGCTTTAGTAATGTTGTTTACAATTAAAATATTTAATCCAGTTGGTAATGTTAATATTACTTTAACAAGTGGTAGTAGTGAAAGTATTAGTATAGCTGATAAAATTGTTTCAGCTATAACAGTAACAGATTTTTCTCAATTATTATCGATAAGTAATATGTTACCTTTAATTATTTTTTCTATTTTATTTGGTATTGGAGTAGCTTTAATTGGTGAGAAGGGTAAGAATATAGCTGAAGGTTTAAATTCTATATCTAGTGTTATGATGAAAATAATTAAGATAGTAATGTATTATGCTCCTTTAGGATTATGTGCTTATTTTGCATCTTTAGTAGGAGAATTTGGTTCACAATTATTAGAAAGTTATGCTAGAAGTACATTAATATATTACATATTAACTATTGTTTATTTTGTTATTTTTTATACATTGTATAGTTATATTGCTGGTAATAAAAAGGGAATAAAAATGTTTTATAAAAATGTATTTGAACCAACTGCAACTTCTCTTGCAACACAATCTTCTTTAGCAAGTTTACCAGTTAATTTAAAATCTGCTGAAGATATGAATATTCCTAAAGATATTAAAGACGTAACACTACCAATAGGAGCAACTATGCATATGGAAGGTTCTAGTATGGGTTCTATTTTAAAAATAGCGTTCTTATTTGCTGTATTTAATCGTCCATTTACAGGAATTGATACTTATTTAATAGCTTTATTAATTTCTGTATTAAGTGCGGTTGTGATGTCTGGAATACCTGGTGGTGGGTTAATAGGAGAAATGTTAATAGTATCATTATATGGTTTTCCATTAGAAGCATTTCCAATAATTGCAACTATTGGTTGGTTAATAGATCCACCAGCTACTTGTTTAAATGTTGTAGGTGATTTATCTAGTTCAATGTTAGTAACAAGAATAATTGAAGGAAAAAATTGGTTAAAAAAAATGTAGAAATTTAAATCTACATTTTTTTATTTAAATTAGTTCCTTCAAATGCTCTTAGTATTTCAATAGGAACAGCAAATATAATAGTATTTGATTGATCAGAACTTAAATCATTTAAAGTAGCTAATGTTCTTAAATGTAAAGCTCCAGGCGAAGTTGTCATAATTTCAGCAGCTTTAGCTAAATTTTGAGATGCTTGAACTTCACCTTCTGCTTTAGTAATTACAGCAATTTTTTCTCTTTCAGCTTCAGCAGCTTTAGCAATAACTCTTTTCATTTCTTCTGGTAGTGAAATGTCTTTTAATTCTACATTTTCAACTTCAATTCCCCAAGGATCTGTTGCTTTATCAATTATAGAACATATTTCTTTTGATATTTTTTCTCTTTCTCCTAATAATTCATCTAATGATACTGAACCAACAGCATTTCTCATAGTTGTTTGAGCTAATTGTGATACAGCGTAATAGAAATTTTCAACAGCTAGTATTGCTTTAGAAGCATCAAATATTTTGTAATAAATTACTGCATTAATTCTAATTGAAACATTATCTTTAGTAATAGCTTCTTGTTCAGGAACATCAACAGCTTTAGTACGGATATCAATTTTTTTATAAGAGTTAATGATTGGTAAAACAATGTTCCAACCAGGATTCATTATTTTATTAAATTTACCAAATTTAAATTTAATACCTCTTTCATATTCATTAATTTGTTTGATTGAACACAATAAAATAACTACAACAATAACAATAATAATAATCATAAAATCACCTAATTATATAAACCTTTCTTTAATAATTCAATATTTTCATTCATAATCATGAAATAATCTTTTTTGCTGTTTCTTTCGTTTTCTGTTAAATTGACTAAAGTGTTGATGTATATTAATTCTACATTTGTTCCTTTTATTAATTCTTTTAATGTTTCATTAGCATCTTCGTATTGTTTAATATAAATATATTTTATTTTTTTACTATTTATTAAACTTTTAACTGTTTCAAGTGTCTTTTTATTAGTTTCTTCATTTATTGTATATATAGTTAATCCATATTTTTCTTTGCTTAAAAATTCAAATACCTCATCACCAGTAACTAATATTTTATTATCACTTTTTTTTATCATTTCTGAAATACGTGATTCTAGTTTATCTAAATCTTCTTTTAATATTTCAAAGTTTTCTTCGATTTTGTTTTTTAAATAATAATTATCAATATATTCATCAAATCCATTTTTAATGTTTCTTGCTAGTGTTTTTAATCTAGATGGATCTAACCATAATTCTTCAAGTCCGTAGTAATCAGTTATACTTAAATGGTCAGTGGCGTTTATTATTTTTAAATTTTTGTTTTGTTCTAACATAGGTCTTACATAATTACTTTCGTATAATAAAGAGTTAAATATGAATAAATCACCTTTGCTATAATCACTTATTTGTTTATCTGTAAGTGTGTATAATTTACAATCATTGCAATTTTCTAGTTGAATATTAACTCCTTTTGGATAAATACTTTCGATAGTACTATATTCACTATATAAACGGTTAGTTATAAATTCAATTGGGTAAATAGTTGTATATATTTTAATATCTTCCATGGTATCTCTTTTAATACATCCTGTTATAAAAATAGATAGTATACTTACTAATAAAAATAATTTTTTCATTTTTTTTCCTTCTTTCTTACTGGGTCATATCCACTAGGAAATAGTGGATTACATTTAATTATTCTTTTTAAAGTTAAAAGACTTCCTTTAATACTTCCATATTCATTTATAGCTTCGATTCCATAATTTGAACAAGTTGGAATATGTCGACATGAATTATGTAATGATGTTGGAAACATCTGATAAACTTTAATTAATCCTATTAATATATATTTCATAATTAAATTATACTAAAAAAATGTTAAAAAGTAAATTGTTTGGTTCCTATTTTAAATGTTTTATAGTATAATGGTAGTGGTGGTTGGATGAGAATATTAAAAGATTTTGGAATAACCCCTAATAAAATTAAATTATATGAACAAGCCCTAACGCATACATCTTATGCGAATGAACATAATTGTCCTAGTTATGAGCGATTAGAATATTTAGGAGATGCAGTTTTAGAACTTATAATTAGTACTTATTTGTTTAAAAATACTTCTTATGAAGAAGGTAAGATGACTAAATTAAGATCAAGTTATGTTTGTGAGAATGCTTTATATGAATATTCATTAAAATTAGGTCTTAATAATTATATTAGATTAGGTCATGGTGAGGAAGAAAACGGCGGTCGTATGCGTAAAGCAATTGTTGCTGATACATTTGAAGCTTTTATAGCTGCTATGTATTTAGATCAAGGGTTAGATGTTGTTAATAATTTTATTAAACATTATATTATTCCATTAATTGAAAAAAAGGAATTGACATTTGAACAAGATTATAAATCGATTCTTCAAGAATTTGTTCAAACTGATAAAAGAACACTAAAATATGTTGTAATTAATGAAGATGGACCAGCTCATGATAAAACATTTACTATTGTTGTTAAAATTGATGATATTATTTATGGAAAGGGTATAGCCCATAGTAAAAAAGAAGCGGAACAATTAGCCGCTAGAAGTGCTTTAGAAAAAGCCCAAAATAGTTAGAGGAGGATTAATAATGGGAAGAGCTTATGAAGTAAGAAAAGCAAGTATTCAAAAAACTGGAGCTGCTAAAGGAAAAATATATTCAACTTATGCTAAAGAAATATACCAAGCTGCTAAAAATGGTGGGGTAGAAGTTGAAAGTAATGCAACTTTAAAAAGATTAATTGAAAGAGCAAAGAAAGAACAAGTACCACAAGATATTATAAAAAGAGCAATTGATAAAGTAAATAGTGGTGTGGATGAAAGTTATATTAGAAATACATATGAAATATTTGGTCCAGGTGCTTCAACTGTAATTGTTGAATGTTTAACTGATAACGTTAATAGAAGTGTAAGTAGTTTAAGAGCTGTTATCAATAAATGTCATGTTAAAATGGGAGCAATTGGTAGTGTTTCATATATGTATGAAAATTTATGTATTGTTAGTTTTAAAGGTTTAACTGAAGAAGAAACTTTAAATACTTTAATTGAAAATGATGTTGATATTATCGATATTGAATCTAATGATAATGAAGTAATTGTTTATGGAGAACCACAAAATTTATTTAAAATTAAAGATGCAATTGTAAAAAGATTACCAAATGTTTTATTTGATGCTGATGAAATTACAATGTTAGCTAAAGAAAAAGTTGAATTAAATGATGAAGATTTAGAATTATTTAAAAAACTAATTGATATGTTTGAAGAAGTTGAAGATGTTTCAAATCTCTACCACAATGTAAGTAATATATAATATTTGTTTAAAACTACCAAAATTATCTTGGTAGTTTTTATCATTAACAAAAATACTATTTAAACATACTATATAACGAGGTGTTTTTGTTGAATTGGTTTTCTAATTTAAATCCTATTATTCAAGCTTTATTAGCCGCGACATTCACTTGGTTAGTAACTGCTTTAGGAGCGTTATCTGTGTGTTTTTTTAAAAAAATCAATGACAAAATATTAACAATGGTTTTAGGTTTTTCATCAGGTGTGATGATTGCAGCATCTTTTTTCTCACTAATTATACCAGCTATTGATTTGTGTAATGAATTAGGTAAAAATGAATGGCTGCTTCCTAGTATTGGTTTTGTTGTTGGAGGATTGTTTGTATTATTATCTGATAATTTTTTAGATAAAATAACAAGTAGTTCTAAAAAAAGAAATTTGTTGTTATTATCAGCAATAACTATTCATAATATTCCCGAAGGTATGGCTATTGGCGTAGCATTTGGAGGAATTGCAACTGGAAATATTACTTTAGTAGGAGCTATGATGTTAGCTCTTGGGATAGGTATCCAAAATTTTCCTGAAGGAGCAGCAGTATCTCTTCCTTTAAGAAGTTCTGGTAATTCTAAAACTAAAAGTTTTATTTTAGGGCAAGCATCTGCTTTAGTAGAGCCAATATCAGCTGTTGTTGGAGCACTATTAGTTTTAATAGTTAGAAATATATTACCATTTTTACTATCATTTGCAGCAGGTGCGATGATTGTAGTTACAGCAAGAGAATTATTACCAGAATCAGTTAAAAACAATAAAAATATATCAACATATGGCGTTTTGGTAGGGTTTGTTATAATGATGATATTAGACGTAAGTTTAGGTTAATTATATAAAGATTTAGTTTTAAAATTAAATCTTTTTCTAAAATAATAATTATATACTTGCTAAATTTAATAAAAAATTATAAAATAGTAATAGGTGAGGGTATGAAAAAAGGATTTACTTTAATTGAAATAATCGCAGTAGTGTCATTGATAGCTATTTTAGGATTAATTGGAACAATATCAGTTACAACAATTTTGAAAAATAATCGAAATGAAAGTTATAAGTTACAAATCAATAATATTAAAGAAGCAACTAAAGTTTGGGGTTCAAAAAGATTATTTGTTTTACCTGATGATGGAAATACTATTTCTTTAAAATTAGTTTATTTAAAACAAGAAGGATTAATTGATAAAGATATTAAAAATCCCAAAACAGAAAAATTGTTTTCTGATGATACAGTAATTACAATAACTAAAAAAAATAACATTTTTGAATATAATGTTATAGATTCTGATACTGATAGTAACAATTATAATCAAACACTACCACAAATTATTTTAAAAGGTGAAAGTGAAGTTACAGTAACTGGTAGTACAACTTCAACAGGTTTTTATAATGATTTAGGAGCAATAGGATTAACTACTTCTGGAAAAACAAATTCAAATATAACTAAAACAATAACTTTAAATGAAAGTCAAGTTGATAGTATTCCATTAAATCAAGAAAACAATTATTTAATAACTTATAAATTAAATATAGATGGATTAGAACAAACTTTTATAAGAAAAGTATCCGTTAAATTCTAATTTATCCGTGTAAAAACATAGACATCTATGTTTTTTTTTGATACAATTGAGGTGGTGATGGTATGGTTTATAGTTCACTTGATAACCCTAAAATAAAACAATTAAAAAAATTACAAACAAAAAAATATCGTGAAAAAACTAATCTTTTTTTAATTGAAGGAGAACATTTAGTATTAGAAGCTTATAAGAGTGGTTATTTACAAGAATTAATTCTTTTAGAAAATGAAACATTTAAATTAGATGTTGAAACTAATTATGTAACTTTAAATGTTATGAATTATTTAAAAGAATTAGAAAATTCAAAAATTATTGGAGTTTGTAAAATAAAAGAAAACCAAATAAAAGGAAATAAAATAGTTTTATTAGATAATGTTCAAGACCCAGGAAATTTAGGAACAATTATTAGAAGTTGTGTAGCTTTTAATGTTGATACACTAATTTTAATAAATTGTGTTTCACAATATAATTCTAAAGTTTTAAGAGCCACACAAGGGTTAAACTTTCATTTAAATATAGTTAATAGTGATTACAATATCTTAAAATCATTAAAAGATAATTATTATATATTAGGAACAAGATTAAATAATTCAAAAAAATTAAAAGATATTGCAAAATATGAAAAAATTGTTATAATAATGGGCAATGAAGGTGTTGGGATATCTAAAACAAGTATTGATATGTGTGATGAATTTATTTGTATACCAATGAATGAAAAGTGTGAAAGTTTGAATGTTGGAGTTGCTACAAGTATTATTTTATATGAAATGAATAGGTGATTTTATGAATTATATTTATATAGGAGAAGTTGTTAATACTCATGGTATTAAAGGAGAAATAAGAATTATTTCTAATTTTCAATATAAAAATAAAGTTTTTATTAAAAATATGAATTTATATCTTGGAAATAGACACCAAAAAATGACTATTAATTCTTATCGAAAACATAAAAATTTTGATATGGTAACTTTAGAAGGAATTAATGATATTAATGATGCTATTGCATTTAAAGGTGATAAAGTATTTATTGATAGAGATAGTATTGAAATAGATGGATATTTTGATGAAGATTTAATAGGAATAGATGTAATTGCTGATGATAAAATAATTGGAAAAGTAGAAAAAATAATTGATACTTTAGCTCATAGAATAATTGTTATAAGTGGTAAGAAAAATTATATGGTTCCATATGTAGAAGAATATATTAAAAATATTGATTTAAACAACAAAAAAATTACTATTAATGTGATAAAGGGGTTATTAGATGAAAATTGATATTTTAACTCTTTTTCCAGAAATGTATGATGGTATTTTAAAAAATTCAATTATTAAAAGAGCAATTGATAAAAAATTAATTGAAATAAATGTTCATAATTTTCGAAACTATTCAAAAGATCCTCATAAAAAAGTTGATGATTATGGTTTTGGTGGTGGGCCAGGAATGGTTTTGATGCCTCAACCAATATTTGATGCTGTTTTAGATTTAAAAACAGATGATAGTTATGTTATTTTAATGACACCTAAAGGTTATCAATATAAACAAAAAATAGCTTACGATTTAAGTTTAAAGAAACATTTAATTATTATTTGTGGACACTATGAAGGTTTTGATGAAAGAATTAGAACTTTAGCAGATTTAGAATTATCAATAGGGGATTACATATTAACTGGAGGAGAAATTCCTTCAATGGTATTAATAGATAGTATAACAAGATTAATAGATGGCGTAATTGAAAAAGAATCACATATGAAAGAATCATTTAATGATAATTTATTAGATTATCCAGTTTATACCAAACCAGTTGATTTTAGAGGAATGAAAGTACCTGAAGTACTACTTTCTGGACACCATAAAAACATTGAAAAATTTAGATATGAAAAGCAAATTGAAATAACTAAAGAAAGACGACCAGATTTATTAGAAAAGAGGAATTAACATGAAAAATCAATATTTTGTTTCAAAAGAGAATAATAATAAAGATGGAATAATTGTAGAAAATAAAAAAGGTTATAAAGTTAAACCAAAAAATAAAGTTCCTTATGAAGGAATAAAAGTTAATGAAGTTGTTATTGTTGATTCAAAAATGATTCAAAAAGTTATAAAAAGAAAAATAAAGTTTCAACTAAATAAATATTTAAAAATTATTGAAACAGATGATGAAGAAGGTTCTAGAATAGCTTTAGATGATTTAAGTAGATATAAAAAAAAGATAAGTAAAAAATATAAAAAGTACTTATCAGAAAGTTATTTAAATTTGACTAGAAAAAAAATTGGGATAATTGAATCAGAACTAAAAAAAAGAATAAATTTATTAGAAGAAAAAGAAACATATCACAGAAGATAGTTTCTTTTATTTTAAAAAACTTATGCAGTTTTCTTTAAACTTCTTATTTCTCTTGCACTTAAGCGAACTGTTTTACCATCAATTGTTACATTTTGTAAATTTGGTTTTCTTAAATGTTTAACAGCTCTATTAGAGTGTGATCTTAAGTTACCAGATTGTGGTTTAACTGAACTTATATTTTTAGCCATAAATACCTCCTTGTATTTCCTCTTGCTAATTAATTTTACTATATTATTTAAAATAAGTCAAATATTTATTTTAAAAAAAACCAAAATATAGTAAAATATAACTAGGAGGTAATCTTATGCATACACCTTTATACATAAAAACTGATAATTCTCTTTTACAAAGTTTAATTAAAATTGATTCTTTAATTTCTTTTGCTAAAGAAAATGATATAAAAGTTTTAACTATAACAGATAGTAATATGTATGGAGCAATGGAATTTTATGTTAAATGTATTAAAAATGATATTAAACCAATAATTGGATTAGAAATTGACAATATTGTTTTATATGCTATGAATTATGAAGGATATCAAAATTTAATTAAATTAGCTACCATATTATCGGAAAGAAAAGTAGAAATTGATGATTTAATTAATTATAGTTCAAATTTAATTTGTATTGTT
Source organism: uncultured Muribaculaceae bacterium (assembly GCA_964617705.1). Taxonomy (GTDB): domain Bacteria; phylum Bacillota_I; class Bacilli_A; order RF39; family UBA660; genus Faecisoma. The sequence continues at coordinate 3,025 of CAZTXU010000022.1, read as the reverse complement.
TTATATAAAGGTAGAAGTATGTATAATGAATTATCAAAATATTTTAGCTATATTTTTCAAGGATATAGTAATTTAGATGAAAAAAAAGATTTAAATGGCAATTTAATTTATATAAATGAAATACTATATTTTGATGAAAAAGAATCACCTTATTTAAAATATTTATATGCAATTAAAGATGGAATTAGTATAAATGAAGTAAAATTAGATAAAAAAGATAATCATTTTTTTAATTATAAATTATATATAGATGATAACAATGAAAAGATTGAACAGTTATGTGATTTAAAAATACCTTTTAATCAAGATTTACTTCCAATATATGATTGTAAAGATGGTATGGATAGTTATACATATTTAAAAAAATTAGTTAAGGAAGGTCTTAAAAATAAATTTGGTGATATGGTACCAAAAATATATTTAGAAAGATTAAAATATGAATTAGAAATTATAAATAAAATGGGATTTTGTAATTATTTTTTAGTAGTATGGGATTATGTTAATTTTGCTAAAAAAAATAATATTTTAACTTGTAATAGGGGAAGTGCTGCTGGTTCTTTAGTTTCTTTTTGTTTAGGAATTACTCCTGTTGATCCAATTAAATATAATTTATTTTTTGAACGTTTTTTAAACCCTGATAGAATTAGTATGCCTGATATTGATATAGATTTTGAATATGATCGAAGAGAAGAAGTAATAGATTATTGCATAAATAAATATGGTAAAAAACATGTCGCTCCGATTATTACTTTTGGTACTTTAGGTTCAAAACAAGTTATAAGGGATGTATCTAGATGTATGAAATTAGATTTAAAACAAGTTGATAAAATATGTAAATTAATTGATTCAAATAAAACTTTAAAAGAAAATTATAGTAATATTAAAATACAACGATTATTAACAAATGAATTTAAAAAGATGTATCAAATTGCTATTAAATTTGAAGGATTAAAAAGACATACTTCAATTCATGCTGCTGGTATTGTTATAAGTAAAGTAGAACTTGATAATGTTATACCACTTTCTTTTCATGATAATTTTTATACAACGGGTTATTCAATGGAATATTTAGAAGATTTAGGATTATTAAAAATGGATATTTTAGCTTTAAAAAATCTAACTTTATTAAATGATGTTTTAAAAGAAATTAATTTAAATTTAGATGATATTCCTTTAAATGATGCTAAAACTTATGAATTGTTTTCAAGTGCTGATACAACTGGGGTATTTCAATTTGAATCAAGTGGAATGATGAATTTTTTAAGAAAATTTAAACCAACAAAATTTGAAGATATTATAGCTGCTATTGCTTTGTATAGACCTGGTCCTATGGAAAATATTGATATTTATATAAAAAGAAAAAACAACAAAGAAAAGGTAGATTATATTGATGAAAGATTGATTCCTATTTTAAAACCTACTTATGGAATAATTATTTATCAAGAACAAATTATGCAAATAGCTAATAAATTAGCTGGTTATAGTTTAGCTGAAGCTGATGTTTTAAGAAAAGCGATGAGTAAGAAAAAAGAAGATGTTTTAATAAAAGAAAAAGATAAATTTATAAATCAATCAGTTAGTAATGGAATAAGTTTAGATAATGCTATTAAAATATATAATTTGATTTTAAAATTTGCTTCATATGGTTTTAATAAAGCACATTCTGTTGCTTATTCAATGATTGCTTATAAGATGGCTTATTTAAAGGTTCATTATCCTAATGTTTTTATAAAACATTTATTAAATAGTGTAATTGGAAGTGAAATTAAAACTAAAGAATATATTTATGAAGCTAAATCAAGAAATTTAAAAATTGAACAACCGGATATAAATATAAGTAAAAATACATATGTTATTTATAATGATAAAATATATTATCCTCTTACAAACATTAAAAATATTGGTGAGAATATTGCTAAAGAAATTATTTCTAAACAACCTTATAAAGATATTTTTGATTTTATTGAACGTTGTAAGGTTTCTAATAATGTTTTAGATATATTAATTAAAGCTAATTGTTTTAGAAGTTTTAATTTATATCAAAAAACATTAGATGATAATATTGATTCTATTATTAATTATAGTTGTTTGGGTTCATTGCTAGAAGAAGATTTAAAACCTGTTTTAAAAAATAATTTAGAATATGCTAATAATATTTTAATGGAAAGAGAAAAAGAAGTATTTGGTTTTTATATTAATAATCATTTGTTATCTTCTTATCGAAATAATTATAAATTAAAGATAGAAGATTTAAAAGAATATTTTGATAAAACAGTTGATATAATAGTTTTAGTTGATAAAATAAAAACAGTTTTAACTAAAAATAATGAAAAGATGTTATTTATAACAGGAAGTGATGAAGAAAATATAATAGATATAGTTTTATTTCCTAAAAAATATCGTGATGATATAAGGGTTGGAAATGTTTATCTAATAAATGGTAAAGTTGAAAAAAGATTTGATAAATATCAATTAGTTGTAAATGAAATAAAAAAGCCTTAATTGGCTTTTTCTTTAATTCTTGTTGTATTTTTAAAATTTAATTTAGCTATATCTTTTAGTTTATCAAAACCGTATTTGTTGACAATTTTAACTCCTAATTCATCAACTTTGTCATTTGCTCCTTTAAGTAAAAAAGTATCAATTGAATTACCTAATTTATCGAACTCTTTTAGAAAAACATATCTACTTATTAAAGATGCACAAGCAACAGATAAACATTTATCTTCAGCTTTAGTTAAAAATGTTATATTTTTAACTGCGTTTGTATCTTTTAAGTAGTTATAATAAACATAAGGAACAGCAAATTGATCAACTACAATATATTCGTAATCATATTTTAACATTTTTGATAAAACTTTATTATGTAATATAGCTTTAACTTTATTCATATTCATATCATAACTATATTTTTCGTTGTATTCTTTATTACTTAAAATGATAGATTCATATTGGATTCTTTCGATTATTTTTGGTGCTATTTCTAATATTTTTTCATCAGTTAATTTTTTACTAGCTTTAACCT
>CAZTXU010000021.1:0-15144 GCA_964617705.1 uncultured Muribaculaceae bacterium | reverse complement strand
AGTGAAGCAATATTAAATATTTTAAAAAATGCTTTTGAACACACAAAAAATAAAATAACAATTAAAGTAAGTGGTAATCCAATATATCAAGAAATATCTATATCGGATAATGGAAAAGGAATTTCTAAATCCGACTTACCACATATATTTGAACGATTTTATAAATCAACTACTAAAAGTGATAGTATTGGAATAGGACTAAATATGTCTTTAAAAATTATTACTTTACAAGACGGAATAATAGATGTTAAAACAAGTGGGAAAGGAACAACATTTATTATTAAACTATTTAAAAATGACAAATTTGTCACAAAAAAGTCACTTAATAGTAATAATTAAATAATAAAATTAATTTGAAAGGAGAAAAAAATGGAAATTTTAAAAGTAGAAAATTTGTGCAAAAACTATGGAAAAGGAGAAACTTTAGTAAAAGCTTTAGATAATGTTTCATTTACAGTTGAAAAAGGTGAATTTGTTGCTGTAGTTGGTTCTAGTGGTAGTGGAAAAAGTACACTACTTCACATTTTAGGTGGAGTTGATAGACCAACAAGCGGTAAAGTTTACGTTGACAATGAAGATGTTTACAAATTAAATGAAACCAATTTAGCAATTTTTAGAAGAAGACAAGTTGGTTTAATATATCAATTTTATAACTTAATTCCAATTTTAAATGTCAAAGAAAATATGACATTACCAATCTTATTAGACAATAAAAAACCCGATTTAAAGTATTTAGATGAATTGATTGAAATATTAGGTTTATCTAATCGAGTTAATCATTTACCAAATGAATTATCAGGAGGACAACAACAACGAGTTAGTATAGGTAGAGCGATGATTAATCATCCAACTTTATTATTAGCTGATGAACCAACAGGAAATTTAGATAGTAAAGCAAGTCAAGAAATAGTTGAACTTTTAAAACTATCAAATAAAAAATATAAACAAACTATTATTATGATAACCCACGATCATAATTTAGCTTTGAATGCCGATCGTATTATTACCCTAGAAGATGGCAAGATAATAAGCGATGAGAAAATAAAATGAACGTTTTAAATAAATTAACAATAAAACATTTAAAACAAAATAAAAAAAGAACTGTTGTTACAATTATAGGAATTATTTTATCAACAGCTCTAATGGTGGGAATAGGACTATTATTTGCAACTGTTCGAGATAATAGTATAAAAACAATTAAAAAAAATTTTGGTTCACATCATGTTTTAATTAAAGTACCTAATAACAATATAGATATTATAAGCAATAATAAAAATATTCTTTCATACAAATATAAAAGTAGTGTAGGTTATTCTTTAGTTAAAGAAATAGAAAACGAATATAAACCTTATATAGAAGTTTTCAGTGCGGATTCTAATTATTTAAATGAATTAAATTTAATTGATGGAAGATTACCTAATAATAATAGTGAAATAGTTATCTCTAACCATTTGTTAGAAAATAATAAATCAATTAATTTAAAAATAGGCGATAAAATAACTTTAAATGTTGGTAATAGAATCGATTTAGAAGGAAACAAATTAGATAATGGAAATTCTTATCAATTAAGTTATACATGTGAAAATGAAGATTGTGAAAATCAAATTCCAATCGTTGATGAAAAATTAATTGAAGTTAAAAGTATTGAATATACAATTGTAGGAATATGTCAAAGAGATGTACTAGAACTATATTCTAGTCCTGGATATAGTGCTTTTACTACATCTAGTGATAACAATACATTAGATACTTATATAGTTTACAATGATATAAAAAAAACATATGACAATACAGAAAAAATAGTTTCTAATTTAGAAATAGATTCAAATGATATTGAATATAATGATAACTTACTTATTTTATTCGGTATTTCTCAATATAGTAATTTAAATGATTCTTTAATAAAAATTATATGTATAGTTTTATCTTTAATAAGTATTGGATGTATTGTAGTTATATATAATTCTTTTGCAATTTCTGTTATGGAAAGAAAAAAACAATTTGGTTTATTTTCAAGTATTGGTACAACCAAAAGACAACTAAAATATACGGTATTTTATGAAGCATTAATTGTCAGTTTAATTGGAATACCTTTAGGAATTATATCAGCTTATTTAGGAATAGGAATAGTATTAAAAATAATTAATTATTTAATTCCTAATTTATTTGAATTTTCACTTTCATTAGTTACATATCCAATATTTTTAATTATTCCAATCATATTTATGATAATAACTATATTTGTATCAGCTTATATCCCAGCTAAAGTAGCAAGTAAAGTAAGCCCCATTGAAGCAATAAGACAAAATGATGATATCAAAATAAAATCAAAAAAAATAAAATCTCCTAAATTTATTAAAAAAATATTTGGAGTTGAAGGAGAAATAGCTTATAAAAATATCAAAAGAAATAAGAAAAAATATCGTATTACAATTATATCTTTATTTGTAAGTATTGTATTATTTATATCTTTTAGTTCTTTTGTTAAATATGGCTTAGAAAGTTCATTTGATTATTCTAGTATGCCTAAATATGATTATATTGCAACTATTAATGGAAGTTATAAAATTATTGATAAAATAAATGATTTATCAAACCAAATAATAAATTCAAGTAATTATTCTGAATATGTTGAATTTGCAAGTACTAATTTTAATGATTTTGATGTTTCATTAGAATATAGCAAAGATATAAAAAACACAACCTTTTACAACTTGCAATACACTAAAACTAATTATATTAAAGTTATTGGATTATCTGATAAAAGTTATAATGAATATATTAACAAATTAGGTTTAGAAGATAAAAAAACAATTATTGCTAATAAATATAGTAATATAGAATATATCAATAATACAAGAAAAGCAATTAATGTTCCACTTTTTGAAACAGTAACTAATTTAAAAATAGAAAACTATAATTTTGAAAATATTTATTTAGCTTATGAATTACCTTTAGGTATAACAACAAGTATTGATTCATTAACTATAATTGTTGATAATAAAACATTTAATGAAATATTTAATAAAGAATATAATTATGAAAAAACAATTATTTTAAAAGGTGGTGATTATACCAATACCGATAAAATTATTTCTGATGGTAATAAAGATTTAATAAGTTGTTATGGATATAACATAAAAGAAGAACAAAAGTTAGTTTCTAATATGATTTTAGTTGTTAAAATTCTTTTATATGGATTTGTTAGTTTAGTAACACTAATTGGAGTAACAAGTGTTTTAAATACTATAAACACTAGTATTTCTTTAAGAAGAAAAGAATTTGCTGTTTTAAGAAGTATTGGTTTAACTCCTAAAGGATTTAATAAAATTTTGTTATTTGAAAGTTTATTTTTCGGAATAAAATCATTATTATATAGTATTCCCGTATCTATTTTAATAATAATTTTAATACATTTATCTTTTAGTGATATTGTTTCATTTAATAATATATTATTTCCTTTTGATAGTATACTTATCTCTATTATAGGAGTATTTATAATTGTAATTATTTGTATGTGGTATTCAAGTAAAAAAATTAAACATGAAAACATTTTAACAGCTATAAGAAATGAAAACATTTAATCGTAAAACAAACGTAAAGGTATCTAAAAAATACCTTTTTTAGTTTAATCTATGATATAATTTTAATAGTAGGAGTGATAAAATGTACGATGTTAATGTTTTATTAAAAGCAGGAGTAAATGTAAAAAATAGTTTAGAATTGTTTGGAGATATGGAAACATATAATGATACTTTAAAATCATTTTTAGAAGATATTGATGAAATGATTAATAATTTAACAAAATATAAAGAAGTAGCTGATATGGCTAATTATGCTATATTGGTTCATTCATTGAAAAGTGATTCAAAATATTTTGGGTTTGATACATTAGCGGAAATATCTTATAAACATGAATTAGAAAGTAAAGCTAATAATATTTATTATATTTATGATAATTTTCAAGAATTAATAGATGAACTAAACCGTATTTTGTTAGTTGTAAGAAATTATTTAAATTTTGATATTCCAGAAGTTGAAGTAACTATTACAACTAAAGATAAATCAATTTTAGTTGTTGATGATTCTAAAGTAATTGAAAATTTTATGAAAACTATATTGAGTAATGATTATGAAATAGTTGTTGCTAATGATGGAGTAGAAGCTATTAAAGAAATAACAGAAAACTCTAAAATACACGGTATGTTTCTTGATTTAAATATGCCAAATGTTAATGGATTTGAAGTATTAAAATATATGGAAGAAAACAATTTATTTGAAAAAATTCCAACAGCTATAATAACTGGTGTTTGGTCAGATGAAATTGTAAATCAAGTTAATGATTATCCAATAGTTGGTATTTTAAGAAAACCTTTTAATGAAAAAGATGTTAAAGCTATTGTTGATAAAATTGTAAATTAAGTATTAAATTACTTAATTTTTTTTAAAAAAATGTGAATTTTTGTTGAAAATTCATATAAAAACTTGAAATAATATTAAAATTACTATATAATTTAATTGTTATGAAAGGTTGTGAAATATGAAAAAGTTTTTATGGTTGTTCGTTAGTATTTTAACTTTAGGTTTAACTTTACCTAATTATGTTAATGCAGAAACAATAGTTCAAGGTTTTAAAGAATCAGTTGAAGACGAAATCAAAACAATGGAATCTTTAAAAGAACAATATCCTGATGAATATAAAGAAGCAGGTTATGATGAATATGTACAAATTTTAAAGAAAGCAGATTTTTCTAATTATCAAGAAAGTGATGATAAAGTAAATGTTTACATCTTTAGAGGCTCAACTTGTGGTTATTGTTTAAAAGCTCTTGTTTATTTTACTTCAATAATCCCAGAATATGGTAATTATTTTAATTTAAAATCTTATGAAGTATGGTCTAGTGAAGATAATTCTAAATTACTTGAAACTGTCGGAGCTGTTTTAAAAAGTGAAGTAAAAGGTGTTCCATATATTATAATTGGAGATACTGTTTTTCCTGGTTATACTGATAGTTATAACAGCGAAATTGAAGCAAAAATCAAAAGTGAATATGAAAGTAAAGACAGATATGATGTAATGCAACACTTAGATGAAGCAAATAATACTGCTGATACTTCTAATGTGAAAAATACAAATACAAACAATACATTATTGTGGGTAATTCTTTCACTACAAATAGTTAGTATTTCTGGATTAGCTGGATTTATTTATTCTACTAATAAAGAAAATAAAGAATTTTATTTAAGTAAAATTAATTCATTAGAAAAGAAAATAGCAGAGTTAAATAAAACACCAAAAACAACTAAAACAGAAAAAGCAAAAAAGACAACTAAAAAAACTAAATAATGGGTTTATAAACTCATTATTTTTCATTAATAATTGTAAACTTTTAATAAAAATAGTATAATAAGTATAGGTGATTAAAATGAAATTATTTTCTAAATTTAAAAATTTATTTAGTGATAAAAAAGAATTAGATGAATACACAAAAGGATTAGAAAAAACAAGCAAAGAATTTAAATCAAAATTATCAATATTAAATGGTAAATATAAAAAAGTTAGTGATGAATATTTTGATGAATTAGAAGAAATTTTCATAACTGCTGATATTGGTGTTACAACAGTTATGGATTTAATTGATAAATTAAAAAAAAGAGTTAAAAAAGAAAATATTATCGATAGTAAAGATTTAATGGATATTATTATTGATGAAATGTTTATTACTTATGTTAATAATGATATTATTGTTAATAAAATAAATTTCAATAATAAACCAACAGTAATATTATTTGTTGGAATTAATGGAGTTGGTAAAACAACAACAATAGGTAAAATAGCTTACAAATTGAAAAAAGAAGGCAAAAAAGTATTGTTAGTAGCTGGAGATACATTTAGAGCAGGAGCCGTTGAACAACTAAAAGAATGGGCTAATCGAACTGAAAGTGATGTTTTATTTAAAGATACTAAAGATTCAGCTAGTGTTATATATGATGGATTAGATAAAGCTTTAAAAGAAAATTATGATGTTGTTTTAATAGATACAGCAGGTAGACTTCAAAATAAAGTTAATTTAATGAATGAATTAGAAAAAATAAATAAAGTAATTGGTAAAATTATACCAGATGCTCCTCATGAAACATTATTAGTTATTGATGCAACAAGTGGTCAAAATGGTATAAGTCAAGCTAAAAGTTTTAAAGAAATAACTAATATAACAGGTATTGTTTTAACTAAATTAGATGGAACCGCTAAAGGCGGAATTGTTCTTGCAATTAAAGAAAAAATTGGTATACCAGTTAAATTTATTGGTTTAGGAGAAAAAGAAGAAGATTTAAAAGTTTTTGATATTGAAAAATATATTTATGGATTGTTTGGTGGTAGTGATGAAGAATAAAATTAATCGAATAACTTTGTTAATTCAAATTGTTTTAATGGTTTTTATAATTAGTTTTGGAATTTTATCGATATTTAATAAAGATTTATTTATGATATTTGAAATTTTAATGAGTGTTATGATGTTTGTATTAGCCTTTAATAATCAAAAATTTTATAAAAGAAAATATATGACTTATGTTTATTTAGTATTTGGAATATTATTATTAGTTGGATTGTTTTTTTAAATGGAAGATATAATATTATATACTAATCTTTTTGATTGTTATGGTACACTTTTAACTTTAAAACAACAAGAATATTTTAAGTTATATTATTTTGATAATTTAACTTTAAAAGAAATAGCTGAAAATGATAATGTAAGTCGTAATGCAATTCATAAAACTTTGAAAGATGTTATTGATAAATTGTTGATGTATGAAAAAGAATTAAAACTTTTACATAAAAAAGAATTAATATTGAATTTAATTGAAGATAAAAAAATAAAAGAAAAAATAGAAGAAATTTTAAGTTGACAAACTCAATATAGATTATATAGAACAAAAGGTCATAATAGACACGAACTTTCCTAATTTACTATTGGTTCATACGTGGGGCAGTAGCTTGTATGATGGAGCTTTCAACAACATTCATTTTAGACTTAAAAGTCTTTTTTTAATCTTAAAAATATGTTATTATATTAATAGGATAGGAGAATAAAATGAAAGAAAAAGGATTTACATTAATCGAATTATTAGCAGTTATAATAGTACTAGCAATAATAGCATTAATAGCTACTCCAATTATATTTAATGTAATTGAAAATGCAAAATTAAAATCATTAGAAAATAGTTGTTATGGCGTAATAGATGCTGTAAGAACTCAATATGCAGAAAACTTATTAAATAGTGAAAATGGAAAAGTTACTTTATCTGGAGATGTTGATGATTTAACTTTATCAGGCGAACACCCATATTATGGAACATGGGAAATTGACAATTTAAGTACTTCAACTGAAAGAGGAATAAAAATTCAAAATGTTAAATTTAAATCAATGAAAAACTATACATGTTCAAATGTTGATTCAAATGGATTAATTACAAATAAAATAAATTGTATTAAAGATGCAATTGATGAAGTAAATCCTACAATAACTCCTAAACAAGCTACAGTTAATGTATATAAAGGAACAAATAAAAAAATTAAAAAATATTTTGATATTACTTTTGGAACAACAGGAGGAGAAGTTATATGTGATACTGTTAATGTAAATTCATTAGAAATAGGAAATCATACAGTAAATTGTACAGCAATAGGAACAAACGGAAAAACAGCTGAATCAAGTATAACTTTAACAGTTGAAGAAGCAATACTACCACTATCTGTTGATAATAGTGGAGCAAATAAACCAACATTGTATAGTAATATGATACCTATTGTATATGATGGAAGAAAATGGATATATAGCAATGGAACACAAACAGATTGGTATAACTATACAAATAAACAATGGGCAAATGCTGTAGTATTAAATACAGGAACTGCTAAATCTGTAGGTGATGAAATAACAGAATCTGATATAGCTTTATGGTATGTATGGATACCAAGATATAAATATACAATATTTAATGGAAATAATGAAATAGTTTCCGAACAATTGATAAATGTTTCATTTGAAAGCGGAACATCTAGTACAGGAACAGTTACATGTGTTGATAATACTGATGGAAGTGAAACATGTAGTGATTCAACAAATGGAAGTGTAACCAATGGAACTAGTACATATACTCATCCAGCGTTCAAATTTGGGGATACCGAATTAATGGGATTTTGGGTAGGAAAATTTGAAGTAAGTACGACGGATAGTACATGTAATAGTAGTCTATCAGCTGATAATTGTAATAAAGTATCAACAATAAAAGTAATACCAAATGTATCAAGTTGGAGAAATAATAACGTATCAAATTATTTTACATCAATTCAAAATATTAAAACAACATATGGAGTAATTAATGCTGACTCACATATGATAAAAAATATGGAATGGGGAGCAGTTGCCTATTTAAAACAAAGTAAATACGGGTTAGGAACAACTGATATAACAATTAATAGTAGTTCAAGTTATTATACAGGAGGAGGAAAAAATAACGCATATAAAACAAATGTAGGTCAATCAACAACAGGTAATATTTATGGAGTATATGATATGAGTGGTGGTGCATATGAATATGTAATGGGAAATCAGTTAAACGAAAGTAATGAGTTCTATTCAAGTAGAGCAGGCTTCTCAAGTACTTTAGATAGTAAATATTATGATACATATAAACATGATAGTAGAAATAAAAGTCACGCAAGAGGAAAATTAGGAGATGCAACCAAAGAAACTCTAAAAACATTTGGAAATGAAAGTGGAGGTTGGTATAGTGATTATGCAGACTTTCTAACTTCGAATGGTTCTTGGTTTGTACGTGGAGGTGCCTGTGGCAGTAGTTCATATGCTGGAGTGTTTGACTTCAGTAGGAACACAGGTGTAGGTTTCAGCTATGGTTCTACTCGTGCAGTTTTATCTGCTCCTTAATTTTATAATATGGAATAACAGAAAGGAATTAAAAAATGAAGAATAATTTAAAATTAAATAAAATTAGGTTAAACGCTTTTACATTAATAGAATTATTAGCAGTAATAATAGTACTAGCAATAATAGCATTAATAGCTACTCCAATAATTTTTAATGTGATTGAAAACGCTAAATTAAAAGCTTTGGAAAATAGTTGTTATGGCGTAATAGATGCTGTAAGAACTCAATATGCAGAAAACTTATTAAATAGTGAAAATGGAAAAGTTACTTTATCTGGAGATGTTGATGATTTAACTTTATCAGGCGAACACCCATATTATGGAACATGGGAAATTGACAATTTAAGTACTTCAACTGAAAGAGGAATAAAAATTCAAAATGTTAAATTTAAATCAATGAAAAACTATACATGTTCAAATGTTGATTCAAATGGATTAATTACAAATAAAATAAATTGTATTAAAGATGCAATTGATGAAGTAAATCCTACAATAACTCCTAAACAAGCTACAGTTAATGTATATAAAGGAACAAATAAAAAAATTAAAAAATATTTTGATATTACTTTTGGAACAACAGGAGGAGAAGTTATATGTGATACTGTTAATGTAAATTCATTAGAAATAGGAAATCATACAGTAAATTGTACAGCAATAGGAACAAACGGAAAAACAGCTGAATCAAGTATAACTTTAACAGTTGAAGAAGCAATACTACCACTATCTGTTGATAATAGTGGAGCAAATAAACCAACATTGTATAGTAATATGATACCTATTGTATATGATGGAAGAAAATGGATATATAGCAATGGAACACAAACAGATTGGTATAACTATACAAATAAACAATGGGCAAATGCTGTAGTATTAAATTCAGGAATTACTAAAGAAATAGGAGATGAAGTAACTAATTCAGATATAGCCTTATGGTATGTATGGATACCAAGATATAAATATACAATATTCAATGGAAATAATGAAAGTGTTAATGAACAATTAATAAATGTAACATTTGAAAGTGGAGCAGCAAGTACAGGAACAGTAACATGTATAAATAATACTGATGGAAGTGAAACATGTACAGATAATACTAATGGAAGTATAACAAATGGAACTTCTACTTATACTCATCCAGCTTTTACTTTTGGTAATACAAATTTAAAAGGATTTTGGGTAGGAAAATTTGAAGTAAGTGGAAGTGCAAGCACAATTACAATAAAACCAAATGTAAGTAGCTTAAGAAATAAAACAATATCTGCTTTCTTTACAGCAATTCAAAATATAAAAACAACATATGAAATAACTAATGCCGACTCACATATGATGAAAAATATGGAATGGGGAGCAGTAGCATATCTAAAACAAAGTGAATATGGACTAGGAACAACAGATATAGGAATAAATAACAATAGTAGTTATACAACAGGATGTGGAGCAGTAGCAGGAAGTAGTAATAGTTCAACATGTAATGCTTATAATACAACTGATGGAATGAAAGCAAGTACAACTGGAAACATTTATGGAGTATATGATATGTCAGGTGGTGCTTGGGAATATGTAATGGGAAATCAATTAAACGAAAGTAATGAATTTTATTCAAGTAGAGCAGGTTTTTCAAGTACCCTTGATTCTAAATATTATGATTCATATAAATATAATAGTGGTAATAAAACCCATGCAAGAGGAAAATTAGGAGATGCAACAAAAGAAACACTAAAAACATTTGGAAGTACAAGTGGTGGTTGGTATAGCAACTATGCAGACTTTCCATATTCAGGACATTCTTGGTTCGGACGTGGTGGTTACTACGGCTATGGTTCACGTTCTGGAGTATTTGATTTCTACAACACATATGGTAGTGGCTACAGCGATAGTTCTACCCGTGCAGTTTTATCTGCTCAATAAAAAGACTTAAAAGTCTTTTTTTTATCTTAAAAATATGTTATTATATTATGGAAAGGAAAGATAATATGGAATATGCACTACCACTAGACAATTTTATAGTAATTAATCATACTTTTTTAAACGATCAAAATAGAGAAATATTATCCCTTTTATATCAACCAATTATGGGAAGTATTGCATTTAATCTATATGTTACTTTATGGGGATTTATTGGAAATGAACAAGCCAACCACTACGATATAATCAATAGTATGCAACTTTCATTAGAAGATATATGTACAGCAAGAGAAAAACTAGAAGCCTTAGGATTACTTAAAACATATGTAAAAAAAGGACAAGTAAATGTTTATATTTATGAATTATATTCTCCTTTAACAGTAAACGAATTTATAAATAATCCAATACTAGATACAGCTTTATTTAATAATATAGGTAAAAAAACATATCAATACATATTAAACAAATTTAGTATTCCTAATATCAATTTAAACGAATATAAAGACATAAGTAAATCATTTAAAGATGTTTTTACATTCGCTCAAAGTAAAAAAACAAACAACAATAACGTTGTTAAAATAAAACATCTAGGATTAGATTTCGAACCAACAATTAATTTAAAAACTGTATTAAGTAAAATAGAAAAAGACTTAATCAATTATAAAAGCATAACTAGCGAAGTTAGAATGCTCATATATCAATTAGCTTTAGTATATGGATATAACGATGATACAATGGCTAAAATAATAACAGATTCATTAGGTTGCGATAAAAAAATAGATATTGAAGTTTTAAAAAACAATTGCAGAAACTATTACAAATTTGAAAATAAAAACCAAGTTCCAGCTATAATAGAAAGAGAACAACCACTCGCATGGAGAAGTAATACAGGTGGTAAAAGTAAATTAGATACATATATAAAAGATTTAGAAGAAACAAGCCCAAAAGAATTTTTAACCATTCGTAACAACGGATGTGAACCCACTAAAACTGATTTAAAATTACTAGAACACTTATTAGTAGATTTAAACCTAAAACCAGGAGTAGTTAACGCTTTAATTGATTACGTTTTAAAAATTAATAACAATAAACTAAATAAAGATTATGTCGATAAAATAGCTTCACAATGGATAAGAAGTAACATTAATACAGTTTATGATGCTATTGAATTAGCTAAAAAAGAAAATAAGAAAAAAACAAAAACAAAAAAATTACCAGATTGGTTAGATAAAGAAATAAAATCCGATTT
The DNA here is from genome assembly GCA_964617705.1 of uncultured Muribaculaceae bacterium. Taxonomy (GTDB): domain Bacteria; phylum Bacillota_I; class Bacilli_A; order RF39; family UBA660; genus Faecisoma. Next base: position 3,040 of record CAZTXU010000021.1, on the reverse strand, counting down.
AATGAGTGAAGAAGAATTAAAAAAATTTGAAGAAGAATTAGGAGTAGTTAACAATGATTAAAAGTGATTTTAGTAATTATTATAATAAAAATATTAATCTTTCAAAAGAATACGATAAAAGTTTAGAAAATGAAAATTTTAAAAATTTTGTTGATAAATTTAACCTTCCAAAAGAAGAAATGATGAAACATACATCTAACCTAGAAGAAAGCGTTTACGAATATAACAACTGTTTAAATTGTAACGGATTACATGAATGTTTAAATAAAATTAGAGGGTATGCTTACTTACCAAAAGTTACCAATAATACCTTAGTATTTAGATATAAAAGTTGCCACCACACCAATAAAAAAAACAAAGAAATTAACCATATAAAATATGTAAAAACATATAATATGCCATCTAAACTAATCGAAGCATCTTGGAAAGATATCGATAAAAGATACTCTTCAAGAAAAGAAACAATAAAATGGTTAAACGATTTTAAAAATAATTATCCAAACGTTTCAAAAGGATTGTATTTATATGGTAGTTTTGGTGGAGGTAAATCATATTTAATAACTGCATTACTAAATGAGTTAGCTAAAAAAAAGATTAGAAGTACAATCATCTTCTTTTCAGAATTTTTACAAGATTTAAAAAGTTCGTTTGATACCGATTTTTCAGATAAAATTTTAAATGTAAAACAAACACCAATTTTATTAATTGATGACATAGGTGCGGAAGCAATTAGTACATGGTCAAGAGATGAAATTTTATGCCCAATATTACAATATAGAATGGATGAAAAATTACCAACATTCTTTACTTCTAATTTAAGTTTAGAAGATTTAGAACAATATTTAAGTTTCGATGGAAAAGAAATAATAAAAGCAAAAAGAATAATTGAGAGGATTAAGCAATTATGCGATGTTGTTGAAATGAACAGCGATAATATGCGTAAATAGCGGATACTGAAATTACGGAGGAGTATATGAAATTTAATTTTAGTATTAATAAAATGAAAACATTGGTTTTGAAATATCCCTTTCTAAAACCATTTGATAAAGAAATAAATGGACAACTTTTAAAAGATATTGAAAAAGAAATATCAAAAATAACAAAAATAGTTAGCCAATATAAAAAAGATATAAATAACTATGATAAAGACAATGATAAATTAACTTTAAAAAAAGAAATCAAAGAAATAATTACAACGTGTAACCTTCAAAAACAAATCTTAATAGAATATTTAAAACACGCTAGAAAAATATATAATTTTAATAATAAAAAACAATTAAATGTTGAAAATCAAGAAAAAACTAAAATTGATTTTCCTTACAATAAAGAAAAAATATTAAATGATACACTTAAAGTATCAGAACTATCTAATCTATACTTATATTTATTAAATACCCTAGAAGATTTTGATTCATTAAAACAAATTGCTATTAAATTAGTAACTATTTATAATAATTCCAAAGATGAATTAAAAGAAGAAATGGAAATATTAATTAATACTTTAAAACACAAAACAATTTTAAAAAGAAGAGAATTGAAAAAACAAAACAAAAAAGATTTAGTTAATAAACTAAAAACAATATATTCTATCTTTAATATTAATTATAAAGAAATAAACTTTTATGATAATAGAATTGATATAATTAAATATTGGTTAGATAACCCAAATAATTATGATAAAATCAAAAGATTATTAGAACTAATGCCTGATGTTGTTGATATAACAATAAATAATAAAAATATAATATTTTTGATATTAGAATATTATTTTGAAAGTATCAGAACCGAACTTAAAAATCAAACATCTAATTATATTTCCAAAGAATATTATGAACAAATATTTAATTTATTTATAAATAATCCTAACTTTAAAACAGAATATGAATCATTAATTATTTTACAAATTGAAGAATTTAAAGAATCAATTAAAAATTATAAAAAATATCCCGATATTGTTAAAAGTATTTCTAACCTAGGAAAAAAAGAAATAAATTTAGAAGAAGATATAAAAGAAGTAGATTATTCTTCATTTAATTACCTCTACCACAGACAAATGAATTTAAATGAAACATACTTACACGATTATACTTTTGCTATAACTAGTTTAGATAATCCATATATTAATAAATGTTATTCAGCAACAATTAATGATAAAGGAAGAGTAGTAATTAAAGTTCATACTATCGATATAAGTGCCTATATTAAATATGATGAATTAGATTATTATTTTAAAAATAAAATGTTTAAAGATATAGAACCAATATTTCCAATGGATATTATAACCAATTATTTATCATTCGAGCCATTTATTAAAAGACCAGCTATAACATATGAAGTAGAACTATTAAATAATGGTAGAATAGCAAGCTTTGATATTTATAAAAGTATAGTTACATTAGATAAAATTTATTCATATAATAATTTTAAATTACCAAATGAAGAAACAATATATAGTTATTATACATTATTAAATGATTTTGATTTAGAACCAAAAGATTTCGGAAAAAATTTAGAAAAAATGTATTTATCTAAAGTATCTAGAGCTGTTGGAACATATTTTAATAAAAGAAACTTACCTTGTATTTATAGAGTTCAAGATAAACAAGATGAAGAAACATTTGTAAAAGATATGAGTCAATTAAATAGTTTAATGGGAAAACTAAATAAAAAAGATGCCAAAATTATTTATCAAATTATGTGTGAAGATACTAATAAAGCATATTATGCTAGTAAAAATATTGGACATGATAGTTGTAAACAATCTTATTTTTTAGATTTATTTAGTCCAATTGATAATTACCTTACCCTAATATTACAAAAATTAATTGATGATTTTTATATTAATGAAAAAGAATACAAAATAGATGAATGGAAAAATGAAATAGAAAATATAATTTCTTTAGCTAATAAAAAAAGAATTGAACAAAGAACAAAAAATAAAGTAAAGACAAACTAAATTGTCTTTTTTAATTGGAATTTACTTTATAAAAAAATAGTGATTGACTAATACATAAAATTATGATAAATTAGTGATAGATAA
>CAZTXU010000020.1:0-15148 GCA_964617705.1 uncultured Muribaculaceae bacterium | reverse complement strand
ACCAATCATTTAATCCTTTAGTACCACTAACAGTAAGAGTTCCAACTATTGGGGCTGTTTTATCTAATTTATAAGATTCACAAACTACATCTGTTTCTTTAATATCACTTTGTCCCTTAACGCATATATAAGTTGTTCCCTCATTAGAAATTCTAATTTTATTATCTCTTATTTTTTTAGTTATTGATGGTTCACATTGTTGTTCACCAACACAATAAGTATATTTTAAAATATTATCTCCAACAACGCTGACATCAAAATCTGTTTTTGCCCAACCATTTGAATTAATAATTCCATCAGCTACTTTAAGTGCGATAGTTGATGTTCCAGCAAATTTAGAAGCTGGAAATTCATAGTTCCATGTACCATCTTCGGCAATTGTTACAGCTATTTTTGATTGAGAATCAATATTAAAATGATCTTCATTTAAAACATCATTATCGATATAATTATTTTTAATTAAATCTTCTAATGTTATAAGATATCTTCTTGTTTTAAGTAAATCATCTACTGCTCCTTCTTCATTAATCATATAGTTTTCTGCAGCTATATAAATGTTTTCTAAATAAATATCTTTTTCTTTTTGTTTTCTTTCGTTAACTGTATTTACAATACTAGGTATAGCAATTAGTGATATTGCGACTAATATTGTAACTATAGCTATCATTTCAATTAAAGTAAATCCACGCTTTTTCATACCATCACCAATTATATTGTATAATATTTTTATCAATTTAACAAGATTAAACAATATAATTATTTACAATTTTATTTAATACATACTGTATATTAGAGGTGTTTTTATGAATAATAAAGTTATAATAGTTTATAGTGGTTCGGATTTAAAACAAGTTTTAGAGGATAATAATGGCTTTAATTATATATATTTAGGAAGTAATATTACTTTAGATAGTGGAATAGTTATAAATGAAGAAAAAGAAAATATTATTATAGATGGAACATATAATGGTACTACATACACGTTAACTGGAATGAATAGTATTTTAGAAAGTGATACCATAAGTGTTAATGTTTCAAATAAAAAAATTGAAATAAGAAATATGAAAATAATTTATACAAATATCTATGGAGTCGTTTATGTTCCTTTAAATAAAAGTTACAATCAAACAATAATAATATATAATAATGTAACTTTTAATGGAACACAACTATCATTTAATCCATATGGAACAACACAAATAATAGATTCTAATATAACTATTGAAGATACTAATAGCATCTCAGCTCAAGAAGTATGCGAATCAAACCAAGTTATAATTGGTGGTAGTACTAATATAACAAATAAATCTTTAAATAATCCTTTATTTTATTTTAGAAATGATACATCTAATCCAACAATAATATTTTTGTGTAAAAGTGAAATTATAATATCAAGCGATAACGAAGATTTTATGAATGGTACAAACAAATTAAATTTTACCATTCTACACGATACAAACATTAATTTAGTTACAAGTAATGGATTCGCAGCAACTAGTGTTTGTGGTGCGAATAATGTTTTAATCGATGAAAGAGTTCATTTTACCTTTATAGAAAAAAACCACCAAAGAATACCAATGTGGAATATATTTGGAACATTTACCATGAAAAAAGATTCAACTTTAGAACTAATAAATTCTTATACAAAAACACCATCAGATAATTATAATATTCATTTTAAAGGAACAAAATCAAAATTAATTTTAGATAATCCAAAAAGTTTATCAATTTATACAAAAAATGCTAATGTAATTTATACTAATAACCCCATAACTTTTAACATTAAAACAAGAAGAATAAATATGTGGACAAATTCAAAAGAACTTAATAGTGCTGGAGGAATAAATGATTTACCAGAATACTCTTGGTATAAAGATAATGAATTAATTAATATTGAAGGAACAATTACTAAAGATAGTACAACAATAACAAAACATAACTTTACCGAAGAAGAATTAAATAAATTACCTGATTTAAATAATTTTTCCTTTCAAAATAAAAAAGAATTTTCAGTTGGAACAAGTGTTATTAATGTACACCAAATCAATGCAACTAAAAATACAATAAGCGGTCATACAACAAGTTTTGCTGATGTTTTAATAAAATATAATAATAAAGAAGAAATAGTAAATGCTGATGAAAATGGTTTGTTTACTTATAATGATACAATAAACGATAATACAGATATAGAAATTATATCCAATATATCAGGAAGTTTTATTTACGAAACAAGAAAAATTACTAGTCCTTATAACGGAGAATTATCCTTATTAGATATAACCAATCAAACAGAATTTTCTCTAACACCTATATCCTATAATCCAATTATAATACCAAGAAATAAACCATTGTTAATCAAAATAGTAGATAGTAGATTAAATAAAACAAAATGGAAAATATATGCACATATAGATGAACCATTAACATCAAGTTTAGGATATGTATTAGAAAATGCTTTAATTTTTAAAAAATTTAGTAATGAAATAATTACTTTAAATAATACTCCTACTTTAGTATATGAAGAAGAAAATCCAACAGATGGATTAATTCTACTTAATTATAGCGTTGAAAAAGGACCACTTTTAGACTTAACAAATGATTTTTTAGAAATCAATGAAGAATATTTTTCTGATATTAATTTTAAATTAGAAGAATAATATTAAGCAAGATTTAAGTAAGATATTGTATATTTTTCAATAAAATTGTATAATATAAAAAAGAGGTGATTTAATGGATAAATATATCCCACCATTTGAAATATCAAATGAAATGCTAAAAAAAGTTTCTGACATTATGGAAAAAATCGGTAAATTAGATTCTTTTGCTGGTTTAGATAAAACACCATATTTAAGAAAACAAACAAAAATTAATTCAGTTCACTCATCAGTAGCTATTGAAAATAATCCACTTAGTTTAGAACAAGTAAAAGATGTTATCAATGGAAAATTAGTTATTGGAAAACAAAAAGATATTCAAGAAGTTAAAAATGCTTATAAAGCTTATGAAATGTTAAAAGATATTAATCCATATTCTATTGATGATTTAAAAAAAGTTCATGGAATTATGACATTCTTAGTTGAAGAAGTATCTAAAGAATTTAGAACTACTCCTGAAGGTGTATTTGATGAAAATGGAAATTGTGTATTTGTATGCCCTCCAGGAGATAGAGTTAATTCATTAATGAATGATTTATTTATTTGGTTAAATGAAAATAAGGACATTATTCACCCTTTAATTTTATCTAGCATTTTTCATTATGAATTTGTATTTATTCATCCATTTACAAATGGTAATGGAAGAATGGTCAGATTATGGCAAAACTCAATTCTTTATAAATGGAAAGAAATATTTGAATATCTACCAATTGAATCTAAAATTTATAAATATCAAGATGAATATTATGATTCAATAGCTACTTGTCATAAAAATGCTAATTCAAATTTATTTATTGAATTTATGTTAAAAATGATAGATGAAACTTTAGATGAATTAGTATCCACACCACATACACTCACAGAAGAAACAATTAATATAAATAAGTTATTAAATGTTATGGATACTAATAAACCAATGACAGCAATAGAAATAATGGAAAAATTAAAAATTAAATCTAAAGAAACTTTAAGAGGTCAATATCTTAATCCTGCAATTAAGCAAGGTTTAATTAATTTAACTATTCCTGATAAACCAACAAGCAAAAATCAGATGTATTATAAAAATTAGTTTAAGTAAGATTTAAGTAAGATTTAAGTAAGATAATTATTAATAAATAGTTATCTTTTTTAGTAAGTTCCACAATGATTTTATTAACTGGCTCACAAGTTGTAAACATAAGTTGAATAAAGAAACTAATTAGTACAATGAATCAAAATTTTTATCAATTACATTATTCTTAATGATACCAATTAATTTATTAAAAAAAATTATGTATTATATATTTAAAAGCAAAGAATATATATTTGAAAAATAAAAGTATAAATTTTATAAAAATAAGTAAAATATATAAAGAATAATAAACAACCGAAAAAATAAACAATAAATTGCCGAAATATAATTCTACAAATAACCGAACAAATTAGTCACAAATAACCGAATTAAAATTGATTAAATTACTATTTAGTGCATAATTTTATTCGAGGAGGTATTTTCTATGAAAGAATATAAGAAGAGAATTGCCGATAAATTACTTGAAAGAAAATTAAAAGGAAAAGGAGCTGTTTTAATTTAAGGACCTAAATGGTGTGGGAAAACAACTACTGCAGAACAAATTTCTGGTAGTATATTATATATGGCTAATCCAGAAGATAAGGAACAAAATATCTGTTTAGTTGATTTAAATCCAAATTTATTATTAAAAGGTAAAACACCAAGATTAATTGATGAATGGCAAATAGCTCCAAAAATATGGGATGCTGTAAGATTTGAAGTTGATCATCGTGGAGAAGAAGGACAATTTATTTTAACCGGTTCAGCTGTGCCTGCTAATATTGAAGATGTTACACATACTGGAACAGGAAGATTTGCATGGTTAACAATGAGACCAATGACACTTTATGAGTCTGGAGAATCAAATGGAGCTATTAGTCTTTCTGAATTATTTAATAATGATTCTAAATTAAGTGGAATTAATGAATTAACTTTAGAAGATATTGCTTATTTATGTTGTAGGGGTGGATGGCCAAGAAGTATTTTTATGGATAAAGATATTGCTTTAGAACAAGCATATGATTATTATGATGCGGTTGTGAATTCTGATATTTCTAGAGTTGATAATATAAATAGAAACCCAGAACGTGCTAAAAATTTAATGAGAAGTTATGCAAGAAATATTGGTAGTCAAGCATCTAATGAAACATTAAAGAATGATATGATAAATAACGATTCATTCTCTTTAGACACTGATACAGTATTATCATATGTAAATGCACTTAAGAAAATATTTGTGGTTGAAGAATCACCAGCATGGAAACCAAATTTAAGAAGTAAAACAACAATAAGAACTTCTGAAACAAGATATTTTGTTGATCCATCGATTGCAGTTGCCGCATTAGGAATCGGTCCAAATGACTTGATAAATGACTTAAACACATTTGGTTTAATATTTGAAACATTATGTATTCGTGATTTAAGAGTATATGCCGAAAGCATTAATGGTAGTGTTTATCACTATAAGGATGCTTCAGAATTAGAATGTGATGCAGTTGTACATTTAAGAGATGGTTCGTATGGTTTGATTGAAATAAAATTAGGTGGAGATAAACTAATTAATGAAGGTGCAGTAAACTTAATAAAAATGAAAAATAAAATTGATACCGAAAAAATGAATAATCCATCATTTTTGATGGTATTAACTGCAACAGGAAAATATGCTTATCAAAGAGAAGATAAAGTATATGTTATTCCAATCGGATGTTTAAAAGGATAAAACTAGTTTCGACTAGTCTTTATTGAATTTGTGTTAAAAATTATAGATGAAATTTCTATATATCATATATTAAACAAGATAATTATTAATAGTTATCTTGTTTAACTAAAATTAATTTTATTTGCTATGGTATTAGATAATCTTGACAAAATAACACATAAGGTAGTTGAAAATTTTCTTTATCTAAATTTGAAAAATGCAGGAATAAAATTATTTGAATCTAATTTTATGATTGAAATAATAAATAACAAAGTTGTTAAATATTATTAACAACTTATATTTTTAATGATAAAAAAGATACATTTTTACAAAGTAAATTGTATAATAAAAACATTTAGATATTGAACCTAAATGTTTTTTTCTAAATATCTTGCAGTTCTTACCATTTGATAAGAATAACCCATTTCATTATCATACCAAGCAACAATCTTAACTAATTGTTTACCATCAACTTCTAATACATCAGTTAATAATCCATCAACTAACGCACCACAACTAGAACCAATAATATCACTTGATACAATAGGATCATAAGTAAAATTCAATGTTTCATTAGTATTTCTAATAAATGATTCATTAATTTCTTCTTTAGTTACATTTTTACTTAATTCTAAAGTTAAATCAACAACTGAACCAGTTGGAACAGGAACCCTTAAAGCACTACCATCCATTTTACCTTTTAAATCAGGAATAACTAACCCTAAAGCACTAGCTGCTCCAGTACTAGATGGAATAATATTTATACCACCAGCACGACCACGTCTTGCTTTAATACCTTTTTTATGGGATACATCTAATATAGTTTGGTCATTTGTATAAGCATGAACTGTAGTCATATAACCTTTAACAATTCCAAATTCTTTATTTATAACATTTACAACAGGTGCTAGGCAATTAGTTGTACAAGAAGCAGCAGAAATAACTTTTTCACTACCATCTAAAATGTTTTCATTAACATTATATACAACTGTTTTCATATCACCCTTACCAGGAGCAGAAATAATAACATGTTTTGCTCCAGCATTAATATGACTCATTGCTCCATCTAAACTAGTAAATTTACCAGTACATTCAAATACTTCATCAACTTCTAATTCTTTCCAAGGTAAATTATTAGGATCAGTTTCTTTAAAAGTTTTAATTTTTTTACCATTTACTATTAAATTATTTTCATCAAAAGAAACTTCACTTTTATAATTTCTATGATTAGAATCATATTTTAATAAATAAGCTAATTGTTCACTAGCAGTTAAATCATTAATTGCTACAACTTCAAAATCTGAGCTTTCCTCCATAATTCTAAATACTAATCTTCCAATTCTACCAAATCCATTAATTGCTACTTTTATCATAAAATCATCCTTTCTTAATTAGCTTTATAAATTTGTTTTTTTATTAAATTATTTAATGATATCCTAATTAAAAATACTCCCACCAATAAATTCTCTTAACAAAGATTCTTTTGGTATATCATCACTTGGTATAGGTAAAAAATTCCTTAAAAAATTAATTAATCTAATTGCTTCTGGATATGTTTCATCATCCTCATGAACAGAAAATAATAAAGGTTCAGCATATGTTTTTAAAACTCCTAATTCATAAATTAAAGCAGAATTTATTATAACATCAGCTTTATCTTGATAAGGAAAAACATATTTTTCTTCGCCATCTAAAATATTTTTCCAATTTTTTAATGTATCACTAGCATTATATCCTCGATACTTATTATCTCTTACAATTCTTCTTAATCTTCTTGTATCAGATGTATGAACTCTATTATGGTTATCAATATTTAATTGAGTTAAAGGACTAATATATATTTTAAATTTTAAAGAATTATCAATTTCTTTAGTTAATTCATCATTTAAAGCATGTAATCCTTCAATTATAATAATATCATCATCACCTAATTGAAGATAATTTTTATTATATTCTCTTTTTCCAGTGATAAAATTAAATGTTGGAATATTAACTTTATTACCATTTAATAATTTAATTAAATCACTATTAAATTTATCAATATCAATTGCTCTTAATGATTCAAAATCATAATCACCATTAGGTAATTTTGGTGTCTTATCACGATCTAAAAAGTAATCATCAATTGATAAACTATGAGTTTTAAATCCTTTTGCTTTTAAATATATTTCTAATTTTTTAGATGTTGTTGTTTTACCAGAAGAAGATGGACCAGCTAATAAAACAATTTTAGTTTTACCTTTTTTTTCAAATATTTTATTGGCAACATTTGATAATTGACTATTATATCTTGCTTCAGCTAACATAATAATATCATTATATTTTCCAGTTGAAACAATTTCATTTAAATCAGCAGCATTACTTATACCAAATGTTTTACCCATTTTTGTATATTCTAAAAATGCTTCAAATAACATTTCATGATGTGTATATTCATCAGTTTCTTTAGGATTGTGAATATTTGGATAACTTAAAACAAATCCATTATCTTTAATGTATGTTAATCTAAAAGAATCAACATCTTTTGTACTATAAGGCATTTCACTAAAGAAGTAATCATAATATTCATCTAATCTATATAAATTAATATAACTATTACTTATATATTTTAATACTTTAACTTTGTCATCTTGATTTTTTTTCTTAAAAAATTTAATTGCATCTCTTCTTGAAACACTTAATTTAATATATTTATAATCTTGTAAAACCATATTTTTCATTTCATTTTCAACTTCTAAAATAATGTTTTCATTTATTTCTTTATTTAAAGAAGTACAATAAACACCTTTATCAATTGAATGTTCAATTTTAACTTCAGCATCATTTCCTAAAATATGTTTTAAAGCGGCAATCATTAAAAAATGAACTGCTCTTGAATAACAAGAATTACCAATAATACTTGTTCTATCATAAAATTCAATTGTACATCTTTTTTCTAAAGTTTTACTTAATTCTTCAATTTCATTATTTACTTTAGATATTAAAATTGGATATTCAAAATCATTTTGAATATCTTTTGCAATATCATATAAAAGTATTCCTTTTGGATACTCTCTTACTTCGTCTTTATATGTAACTTTTATCATCATCTAACTCCTATTCTATTTGATTATATCAAAAAAAGTAAATTTTGTCATTTATTTTATTGAATAAAATATGAACTATTAACTATTATATAAAAGAGGAGATGATTTTATGCTTATACCAACAGTTATTGAAAAAAGTAATTTAGGTGAAAGGGCTTATGATATATATTCAAGATTGTTAAAAGATCGAATTATAATTTTAACTGGAGAAATTACTGATGATACAGCTAATATTGTTGTTGCTCAATTATTATATTTGGATTCTATTAATCATGATGATATTAGTTTATACATTAATTCACCTGGAGGTAGTATTACCGCTGGTTTTGCTATATATGATACAATGAATTTTATTAAATCTGATGTTTGTACAATTTGTTTAGGCATGGCAGCATCAATGGGAGCTTTTTTACTTTCTTGTGGCACAAAAGGCAAACGATATTGTTTGCCAAATAGTGAAGTTATGATACATCAACCTTTAGGAGGAGCTAGTGGTCAAGCAACAGAAATTAAAATAGCAGCCGAACGAATTTTACGTCTTAAATCTAAATTAAATAATATACTAGCTTGTAACACTAATCAAAGTTTAGAAATAATTGAACATGACACAGAAAGGGATTATTTTCTATCGGCAGATGAAGCTTTAAATTATGGATTAGTAGATTCAATATTGTTATAATATTGTTTTCCTAATTCAACTAATTTTTTAGTCATATATCCACCAACGGTTCCATTTAATCTTGATGTTTCTTCCGCACCTAAATTAATATTTAACTCTTTAGCAATTTCATATTTTAAATTATCTAATGCTTGCTTTGAGTTAGGTGTTGTTAGTTTCATTATCTCACCACCTTTAATATTATTTTGGCTTATATAACAATTTAAATACGTGACAATAATAACTAAAAAGATAGCAATTTTGCTATCTATTTTAATTATTTAGCTTGGTAACTACCTCCTAGATGTTGTTCACCCATTTGAACTAATCTTTTAGTGATTTCTCCACCAACACTTCCGTTAGCGCGGCTTGTAGCATCTGGTCCTAAATTCACACCAAATTCACTAGCTATTTCATATTTCATTCTATCGATAGCTTGTTTAGCTCCTGGTACAACCATCTTATTAGTTGATTTATTCATGTACTCACCTCCTGTACACTAATATCTTGTGTACTTTAGGTAATTTAATACATGGTAATTAATGGTTATAAATAATTTGTATATTTTTTTTCAAAATTATCAATTATTTCAATATTAGAAATACATTCATCAATTAGACTTTCATATTCAAAATTTTCATATAATAAACATTTTTCTAATTTCGGATTAATTACAGGGTGTTTGGGAACAAATATTGTACAACAATCTTCATAAGGTAAAATACTTGTTTCGTATGTTTTTATTTTTTTAGCGATGTCAATAATTTCTAGTTTATCTAAACAACATACAGGTCTAATTATTGGTAAATTGGTTACACTATTAATAACATACATACTATCAATAGTTTGGCTAGCAACTTGCCCAACGCTTTCTCCATTAATTATTATTTTATAATTTAGTTTACTTGCAATTCGATACATCATTCTTCTTAAAATAGTTATATTGTATTCACTTAAAACATTTTTATAAATTTCTTCTTGTAATTTTGTAAAAGGAACTACTAATAACCTTACACTACCACTATATTCATTTAAAATGCTAGCTAATTTAATAACTTTTTCTTTTGCTTGTAAACTAGTATGAGGAGGAGATTCAAAGTATAAACAATCAATATCAATTCCTCTTTTTAAAGCCATATATCCAGCTACTGGAGAATCAATTCCTCCTGATAACATTAATAATCCTTTGCCTTGAATACCAACTGGATATCCGCCAATTCCTTTTATTTCGTTAAAATAAATATATGTATTTTCTCTTATTTCAATATGAACAATTATATCAGGACTATGAACGTCTACTTTAATATTATCAATATTTTTTAAAATGTGTCCTCCTAATATTTTACTAAAATCCATTGAATTAATTGGAAAAGTTTTTAAAGCTCTTTTAGTTTCAACTTTAAAAGTTTTAAAATCCATATTTTTTAATATATTTATTACTTCTTCTTTTATGGTATCAGTATTAGTATTAACTTTATAAGCAATTAATATACCTTGAATACCACAAACTTTTTTTAATTTATTTAATATGTCATCAATTTCTTCTGTTTCAATATATATATGATCTCTATTAGCTGTAATAGTATATTTATTATTTATTAAAACTTTTTTTATATTTTCTTTTAAAAGATTAATAAATTTATTTCTATTTCCTTTTTTAGTTGTTAATTCTCCATATTTTATTACTATAATTTTTTTCATAAATCACCTTAACAAGATTCATCATAATTAGCTGAGTATATATTGTTAGCAGCACTATAAGTAACTAATATACATCCTGGAATTGGTGCGTTATTTTTTGGATTAATTATTTGTTCAGCTGAAGTAAGTTCTTCTTTATTTAATTCTTCAAAAGATAATTTATATTGAGAACCATCTTCTTTTGAAAGTTTTCCTGTATTTTTTGTTATCCAAATGTAACTAACTCTTTCTAATTCGCTTATTTGTTTTTCATAAGCTTTTTGTTTGCCATCATTGATAAGATTTCCAATTATTGGATAACTAATTAATGCAATTACTCCTATAAGTATAATTACTGCTAATAATTCAACTAAAGTAAAACCTTTTTTCATTATATTCCTCCTTTGTTTATAAAACTATATACTAAAAATATACATGCTGTAACGACGATAACTAAAAAGACAAATAATAATATTTTAACTAATATGCTATTTTTCTTAACTTCTTCTTTTATATCGTTAAAATCTTCAAAATCTTTAGAAGTAAAACCTAAGCTTGAAGTAAATAATGATTTATCCATTTCTTCTTCTATTTCTTCTTTTAAGTTTTGATTGTGAATTGTTTTTAAATCATCAAGTAAATCACTAGTTGGACTATTAGAAGTAATTGATTCAATCATTTTTCTTAATTCGTCTTCTGTTGTTTTTTCGTTATAATTTTTTGTTATATCAATATTTTTTAAAATGTTATATTGTGTATTAGCTAAATCTTTTTTTTCTGGTCTTTCTTGTTTTGCTTTATTTAAAAAGTCTTTTAAATCATAATTTTTTTCTTCAATTATTTTAGGTTCTTCGTAAACATTAACAGTTTCAATTTTTTCTTCCTTTTTTTTATCATAATTTAATAACTCTTTTATTTTTTCGATATCGACGCTTTCGTTTTTTTCAATTATTGAAATACCTTCAACATTTGAATATTCTGCTCCTTCATATAAAGATTCATATAAACTTTTGTTTTTATGACTTCTTTTTTGGATTCTTTCGTCAGCTTGATAATATCTTTCCATTCTACTTGGCATTATCTCACCCCAATACTATATAATAATAATATCACACTTTAAAATTTTTTTAAATAAATTACTTGCAATTTTGTTATAAATTATCTATAATTGATTAAAAGGAGGAATTATGAGAGCTAAAATTATAGAAGATAGATGTATTGGATGTGGAAGTTGTCAAGCAATTTGTGATGAAGTTTTTGATTTAGAAGATGGAATCGCTCGTGTTATAAAAGATGACATTGAAGAAAATTTATATGATGATGTTAGAGATGCTAAAGAATCATGTCCAACTGAAGCTATAGAAGTAGAAGAAAACTGATATTTTAGTTTTTTTTGTATATAATTAAAGTGGTGATTATATGTCATACAGAAATACATATGCTTGTATTAATTTATCTAATATAAGTAATAATATTAAAAAAGTAATTAATAAATATAATGGATATGAACATTATATTGGAGTAGTTAAAGCGGATTCTTATGGTCATTATGGTTTAAAAGTTGTTAAATCAATTATTGATGGTGGGTGTGATTATCTTGCTGTTTCTTCATTAGATGAAGCTTTAGTTATTAGAAAAAAATTTGATATTCCTATTTTATGTCTTGGAATAATTGATATAAAATATTTAAAAATTTGTGAAAAAAATAATATTGATATAACTGTTACAAATTATGATTATTTTTCTAAAATTAAAAATTACAATTTAAACATTCATATTAAGATAGATACTGGTATGAATAGATTAGGTATTAAAGAAAAAAATGAATTTGATTCAATAATTAAGGAAATAAAAGGTACTAATTTAAAATTAAAAGGTATTTTTACTCATATTTATAAAGCAATAAATGAAATAGATACATCTAAACAGATAAGTAAATTTATGGAAATAACTTCTTCTATTGATTTAAATAAAGTACCGATTGTCCATATTGCTCAAAGTGATACGTTAATTAATTATCCTAAAATTCCATTTTGTAATGGTTGTAGATTGGGTATTATTATGTATGGTTTAACAGGTGAATTAGATTTTGATGATACTTTTAGTTTGGTTAGTGAAATAATTGAAATTAAAACAGTTAAAAAAGGAGAAATTGTAAGTTATAATGGTATCTATAAAGCAGATAATGATATTAAAATTGGAATTGTATCAATTGGTTATGCTGATGGAATAAATAGAAAAATGACTGGTTCATATGTTTATATAAATAATAAAAAGTACCAAATAATGGGTACTATATGTATGGATATGTTAATGGTTAAAATAGATGATTCTATTAAACTACATGATAAAGTTTATATTTATAAAGATATAAATCATATTAAATATTTAAGTGAATATTTAAATACTATTCCTTATGAATTAATATGTGGTATATCTAAAAGAGTAGCTAGAAAATATAAGAATTAAATTTATTTTAGGCTATATAACATTTTAACTTCTTTAATTGATAAATAACGGTATTCTCCAGGTTTTAATCCGTTTAAATTTAGAAAAGCTAATTTTTCTCTTTTTAATTTTAAAACTTTAAAACCGATAGATTCAAACATTTTTTTTACTTGGTGGTTTCTTCCTTCGTGAATTGTTAATTCAACTATGGAAGAATTTTTATCTTTTTTTCTAACCTTAACCTTACAAGGTGAGGTTTTTTTGTTATCTATTATCACTCCTTTTTCTAGTGATTTTATTTCTTCGCCATTCATAATTCCATTTATTTTTGCAATGTAAACTTTATCAATGTTATTTCGAGGATGAGTTAAAATATTTGTTAAATTTCCATCATTGGTCAGTAATAATAAACCTGATGTATCATAATCTAATCTTCCTACTGGATATAATCTTTTATCAGTTTCAATTAAATCTAAAATTGTTTTTCTTTCTTTTTCATCGTTAGTTGTTGTAACAACACCTCTTGGTTTATAAAGTAAAATATATTCTTTATTTTCTTTTTTTAGTATTTTATTTTCAATTCTTATTATGTCACTATTATTTACTTTAAATCCTAATTCTGTTATTTTTTGGTTATTTACTAAAACTTTTCCTTGTTTTATTAATTCTTCGGCTTTTCTTCTTGAACAATAACCACTATTAGCTATTACTTTTTGTAATCTTTCCACTTTAAATCACCAAGATAATTATATATGATTAATTAAATAAAAGTCAAATATAAATTTATATTGTTAACTATTGGTTGCCGTTTTTGTTGATATTGATTAAAAAAATGTTTTTTTAATTTTCTTTTTTTGATATTATACATCGTTAGGAGCTGTAATATGAGAAAAAAAGATTATAATTTTGAAATGTTATATAATGATTTTTACAATTTTCAAAAAGAAAAAGTAAAGATTACTACTTTAAAAACTTATCGTGAAAGAATAAAATATTTTGAAATGTTGTTAAATATTAAATTGAAAGATTTTAGTATGGAAGATTATATTAATTGGCGAAATTATATTAATTCTTGTGATCTTTCAATAGTATATAAAAATCAATTGTTAAAATTATTAAAAGCGTTATTAAATTTTGCAACTAAATGGTATGATTTAAACTTTAATAGTATTTATAAAAAAATGGAAAAATTTGATAATCCGAATAGTTTACCAAAAGAAATGGATTTTTATACATATGATGAGTTTAAATTGTTTATATCAAATGAAAGTGATATTTTATATAAATCACTTTATGAGGTACTTTATTATTGTGGTTTGCGAAGAGGTGAACTTAAGGGTTTAACTTGGAAAAATATTGATTTTAAAAATAAGACTTTAAGGGTTAATAAAAATGTTATATCTTATATTGATGGTTTTAAATATAAAGTTATAACTCCTAAAACTAAGTCTAGTATAAGAACAATACCTCTTCCTGATGTATTAATAAAAGATTTAATGGTTTTATATGGTAAAGTTAAAGTTGAAACAAATTTTAGTGTTGATTGGTTTGTTTTTGGAACTCAGACACCTATTTCTAATGAAAAGATAAGAATTAGAAAAAATAAGTTATGTATTAAATCTAATTTAAGACAGATAAGAATACATGATTTTCGTCATAGTTGTGCTTCTTTGTTGATAAATAATGGTGCGAGTATAAATTTGGTTGCTAAATATTTGGGTCATGCAAGGGTTGAAGAAACTTTAAATACTTATTGTCATTTATATAAAAATGAGATGATGAGTATTGTTAATGTAATAAATAAATTGAAGTGATTGTTCCCTCGGGTTGGAAGGGCATTGTTTAATGGTAATGAATATGATTCAAATAAGT
>CAZTXU010000019.1:0-15504 GCA_964617705.1 uncultured Muribaculaceae bacterium | reverse complement strand
TCTGTATTAGTAAAATTTTCTTTAATTTTCTAAATAATTTTTTCTTGATTTATCTAATTATCGCTTAATTCTAATATATCTAATATTTCTTTTAAATATTTTTTTAAAGTGCTTATTTCAATAATTTGAGCACGTCTAGCTTTTATCTATACTAATCCTACGTCTCCTGTCTAAAAACCTTTAATCGTATCATGTTTTAAGTACTAACCAAAATATTTTTTTTCAAATAACATTCTATTTTGATTATAGAGGCTATTAATCTGTTCTAATATATTATCAGTTTTTGAATAAATATCTTCAGAAGTGGCATCAAAAGACTCATATAAATTACCTCTATTAAAAGTTGCATATCTCTAATTAGCACTATTTTTTAAATTAGGATTCTATTTATGATATTTAATATATATATTTCTAGATACATGATAAACAGCCTATTTACTCCAACGAGCCCTAACTAACTAATTAAATATATCTTGCCAATGTTTCTCAAAAATAGCTTCTCGTTCTAAATTATGCTCTGCGTTTTTTAAGGCTTTAGTAAAGCTTCCTCTTAATCTTAAAGTGGTTCCTTCTGCAAAGGCTAAATTTAAAATTTCATCCTCATTAAGCTCATAAATATCTACCTTTTTAGATATACTTTTATCTCCCGCGGAAGAAGAATAATAAATTCTATATGTAATCTATTCGTTGGTAAAAAATTCTCTCGCTGCCATAATTACTTTATAAGCATTTTTTAAAATAAAAGTATAATTCTAATTATTTTTTTTTGACTCAGAAATACCATTTAGCTATTTATAAATTTCTTTTATTAATTTCTTTTGTGATTTTAAATCTTTTTTTAAAATGTTTAAAGTTTCTTCGCTTAAATCTTTAGCAATAATATAACTTAAATCTTCTAATTCTTTATCCATTTATAATCACACACCTTTTCCGCAAAATAAAAAAATGGGAAAGAGATATTTCTATCTCTCCCCCTTATAATTATTAACCAAAAATAACATCATGGTCTGCGCTATGAACGGTTTCTTTACGATAAAGATCTTGGCTAGAAGCATCTTTAATAACCTGAATAGCAGCTAATACTTTTTTAGATTTATCAAATCTTGTATAATCTGGGAAAGCATCCATTGTAAATGTGAATGTGGATGGATCGCCAGAAGAAGCCATTGTGAAGGTAAAGTTAGATTGGATTTTACAGTTAGGAATAATAAATTCAGCAGGCATATCTACGCCGTTTGTATCACGGAATAATGTAGAAGCTTCTAAGTAGTAGTTTCCACCGAATTTATCAGCTGTAATTTCAATCTGCATAGCATCACTAGTTGTATGTGCTACATAGTAATCAACAATAGCAGAATCGAAAGCACCTACTTCTTCAAGCATTTCATCAACTTCATACTGGTCTTCTTCAAGAGTATCATAATTTTCATGAGCAGCTACTGTTAATAAGTAGTATACTTCACCTGTGAGTTCGTCAGTCTGAGCTTCTAATTCTTCATGCTGAGGAATATAAGGCTCAGAAACAATTTCACCGTTTTTAACTAACATTACATAAGCATAGTTGCCTTCTACACCGATTGTTGTTTCGGAAGCAACTGGTAAGTAAGGTTTTTGACTAAGACGAATCTGGATAGAACCAGTCCCTTTTGTAATTTTAGAACCATCAACAGTTTCTGTAATATGTTGATAAATAGGTTTATTAGCGGTACCTTCAATTAAGCCCGCACCTGAAAGAATCATGAAACCTTCTGGAGAAATTAAAGCATCTTCCATAGTAAAGGTTACTGTTCTTTCACCTTCCCACGCTACTAAACGAGCATTACCACGACCACCTTGAGCATATACGGTTGTAGCAGCACCTTCCATAGTAGAGGTTTTTAAAGTATCGAAATAAAGCACAGGTTCATTGGTATAGAAAATTTTATTACCAATTTTCTGTGGCGCTTTTGCTTTTAATACTACATCGCAAATTTCGCGTCATAATATAAAATTATGGACTATCTCTTAATAACAGTCTAGCTGTTACTATGCCTTTTTGGATTTAATATATCAATAATTAAATCTACTTGCCGATTAAGGCAATAGTCTCTACACCGCCCACATAAAATGTGTATGGCACGGGATTTTACCCCCGTTAGCTCTATTTATATAGAACCCCTTTGATAAAAGGATAAGGCATATTAGCGCAAGCATTTCACGCCAAATTTCATAATTAATTTTCCTCCTTAAAAAATTTTTGTCTTTTTCTAAGTAAAAACAATTCGGGATTATTTTTATATATATAATCTCCTAGGCGAAGAGTGTCTCGTTTTCCGAATTTTAAGGAGGAACAAGAATCATCAAAACTTCCTCCTTCAATTCCAGCTTCTTCTTTTAAAATTTTTAATAAACTTTCTAAAAATTGTTTATTACCACAAGTAAAAGCTGAATTAAGACGATTATTTTTTAAATTCATCACACTTCCATCTCCATCAAAATATCCTCTAATAAAATCGGGTAAATATTTTTTTGGAACTTCTGGAAATTTTAAAGCTAAACTTTTTCTTTCCATTCCGCCTAGAGTAATTATATCTTCATAAATAACTTTACAACTAAAATTTATTCTTGCTGCTTGTCGATCTACATAATCATATAAAGGGCCTTCATATTTTAATTCTTCAGCAACTTTTTTAAGAATATATTTATCTTTTTTATGTAAAGTAATATCAAACATTTTGTTACCATAAATACATCCCTCAGCAAACCACAATCCTAAAACATAGGCCATATTATGCGACCAAGTTTTAAAATAATCTTGATTTATGTTATATTTTCTACTATTCTAAGACTAAATCTAAGATTTTTCAGTTTTAGAAAGTTTTTTAATATTTTTTTTATTATGATAACAAAAAGAATAAATTTGACTTTTTGTATATTGAGAGCCAAAAAACTCAATCCATTCTGGCAAGGTTTTACTCTCGCTCTAAGTCAAGAGAATCTCCTTATGTTCCGGTAATATTGGCATATTACTCTTCCTTTCTTAATGAATGTTTTTCATCCAATTATCGGGATGATCATCTGGTTTAGCACCAGCTAATCTAGAACGTATATCTATATCCCAACTAATATAAAGCTAATATCTTTCTACCAAATCATATAGCTAAAACATAGTTAAATTCATTAAATCCTATAATGGCATTTGTAATCCAATAGATAAAATAGAGAGATACTAACTAAATATACTAGCATTTGCCGAACCATTTAATTCGGCTACTCTTTTTCTTCCTCGCATCAATTTATCGGCAATCTCTTTAGCCTTAGCATTAGCAGGATTAAATCCTGCCTACTAATTCTTCTAATTCGACAAACAAAAAATCTACTATATAATTTCTTGTAAAAAATTAAAATTATTTTCATCAATAGTTATATTAGGAAAATCTTTTTTTGATAAAACTAAAGAACGAGGTAAAAACATGACTTTGTAATTAGGAAATAAAAGTTCTAATAAACTAGAAGTTAATCTCTTCTTATCTTTCGTTTCTTCCTACTACATTATTGTCATAAATATCTAAAAATTACTTGTAATCTATAAAGGAGTTTTGTCCTAATCTATTAAATTTTTATTTATATTTAAACACTAAACCGCAACAAAAAATTCTGATTCTCCCATTAAAGCAATTTCTTTAATTTTTGGCTAATGTATAATACCCTATAATTGCGGAATTGGTATATCTACCCCACACATTAAGGCTAACCGCAAATCTTCCAAATTAATTACCCGTTAATTCAGCAAAATCTTTTTCAAATTGCTTTTGGTCTTCTGGATTCAGCATATCAATTTTATCTTCGCTACCATGAATTGCTTCATACATTAAACATACGCCCGCAAATTCATCAGTTAAAATCATTTGATTGGCTCCTAAAAATTTTAATTTACCAATTCCAGTTAAATGTTTTTCATCAAACATAGAATCAATTTCTGCCGCGATTTTATAAGGACGCAACTAAAAATCTTTTAATTTCCACTAATCAAAATGACAAATAATATCAAATTCAATAATATTATCTCTAAATTCAGGGTTTGTCATATTTGGTGTAAAATTATCAAAATTAATAATAATATAATTTAAAACTGAATTATCAACATATAATTTAGGAACAATTTTAATATTTTTTCCAAATAATTCATAAACTTTATCTTCTGGAACCGCAGGTCTATCTAAACAATCTGGAGAATTATAATACAATAATTTACTCAATCTAGGATTTCTTAACATCATATTAGTAATTAAATGCATATCTTTCTCAATAGATAAAAAACTTGATTCCGGCATAGGATTTTTATTAATCTTCATTATGTGCTCCTTCTACTCTTAAAACAAAGATTCTACTACAATAGTTTTTTTGTAGCTTCCTCCATAAATTAAATCAAACTAACCACTATATGTTTTCAACCATCTTAATTTCACAGATTTTCCATCTTGAATTAATTCTATTGGATAGTCTTTGTCTGTAGTCCATTTCCCTTCTAAATTACCTTTATAAGTATATTCATACTACATTTTAGGCTTAATAAAAGTCTCACCAACAATAATTTCTTCTGCTGATTTTGTGTTAGGACTAACAGGCTCTACAATTAATCCACCAACTACTCCATTTTCAACATCATCCAAAGTTTCATTTATATAATATTCAGTAGCTTCTACTTCTATTATTCCAGGAGTACTTAAAGTGTCAACTGCTTCTACTCTCCAACAAATATCTGTATTACCAGTTAAATAAAACTTTGTATATCTTTTAAAATATTTTTCTGCTGAATCAGTTTTCGGAATTAAAATACTCAAAGAGTAATTTGGTGTATCAATACTAATTTCATGTTTTTGAATGTAATTTATTTTTGTTTCTACTGGACCACGAATTGCCGCATAAGTTTTATGAATACCATCATCATCTTCCCATGAGATTTCATGAGAACATCTTCTAATATCTCCTCTAAAATATGCTAATTCAGTTAAATCTTGTAAATAAATTAACCAAAAAGTATTCGTTCCAACCCATTCAAAAACATCACCCGATTTAAAATTATGTTCATATTTAATAGAAATAATTTTATCATCATAATCTTGCTTTAATTTATTAGGATTAATTAAAGCACGAACAGTTTCTTCTGAAGTTGATGTTATTTTTCTAACATTCGCTCCTTGATATGAATACCATAAAGCCCGCTCTAAGCTACGTCGTTTATCGGCAATCATTCTATCTTGCTATAAACTACCACCTTGATAATTTAATCTTGTTTGCTAATTTTTAATACCATTAATAGAAGGATCTAAATCGGCAGAAGAACTATATTTATCATATATTCCCAACCGAGCTTGCATTAGTCTATATCCAAATTTTTCACTTAAATCATATCCTCTAGGCACGATTTATCTCCTATAAAAGATTTATTGATTCAAATACTGTTTTTCTATAAAGATCAAAATCTAAATCTTCAGACTATTGCATTCCTTCTAACTTGCTTAATAACTATAAAAATTGCGGGTATGAAAGAAAGATTTCATTTAACCCCGCAACTTCTAATTTAACTGTATCTAATTGTTTTTCCCAATTTTCCTAATTTTCTCTCATTGGAATTAACTTCCAAAGCTAATTAGTTAATCGTTTAATATTTTTATCTATTACCTCAATTGAAAAATTAAAATCATATTTAGTCTATAACACTTTTTTCTCTTAAAACCGACCAATTGGATTTATACACTCCATCAACCAGTTTTCTTCTTTTATATAATCTCTACATATGAAAGGAATCTCTCCGAGATTCTTCCAAAAGAGTTAAAAGTTTAGATAAATGATTTGCCTAGGAGGTCATTTTAAAATCTGACCCACTAAATTTCATTCGTGTATTTTCAATAGAGGTAACTTGCCGTTGAACCCAACTTTGTTTCATTAATAAAGCTAAAATATTAATTTCTTCAGAGCTAAGTTCAATATTAAAGCTAGAGCGTTCAACCATCACTTTTGGAGTTTCATCTTCTTCAGTTAAAGAATCATTCCAAACAACGCCTAAAACGAAATCATCTTCTTCTAAAGTATTTTCATATATTTCTACTATAGAAAGATTATAATCGGTTAAATCAACTCTAGGAAATTCAAATCCAGGAATAGCATCAATTAATAGATTTTGTAAATCTCTAATGGTATCTTCCGGAGTTAATTCAAGATACATATCATCGGTAATTTTTCCAAGAAAGCGATTATATATAGTTGCAAATTTAGTTCCTTCCAAATTAGCAACCTCCTTTCTTGAATTATCCTATTACTGAGGAGTTACTACTTTATAGTTAGGTGTGGTGCGGCGACCGGTCGGAGCGGCTGCGGCAACATTACCATTTTCTGCCCCATTAGATTCTACAGCTTTGTCAGCTTTTTCATTCGCAATAGCTTTATCAACATCAAAACCCGTTTTATCTTTTAAAGCTTGACGTTTAGCAGGATCTGTAATAGGAATAGAAACAGAATACTTTTTAATTAAATCTAAAACTCCAATTGGAGCATAGTCAAGCGCATCTAAAAAAGCGTCATAAGAGCCACTTACAATTAAATCGGCAATTTGCTGTTCAGACATATCATATTCTGGTACGCGTCCAACGCCTAAATCTTCAGTAACTTCTTCTTCCTAAACTTGTAAAAAGTTATATAATAATTCTCTGCCCCCTGGCTGAAAAGATAATTGTTCCAATTCTCCAAAAGGAATACGTTTTACTTCCCCTGGGCTCCAAGAACGACGAACGCCTGTTTCAGGAATTTTATATATTACATTACTAGCGCTTCTATTTTTAACATTATATTTTTTGTTTCTCATTTCTTTTTCATTCATAATAGTGTTTTCTCCTTTATCTCCAAAAAAAATAGGGAGAGAGGGAGATTTTTCCCTCTCCCCTTTTATTTTAATATATTAATCTTATGAGGATTATTTACCTACCATACCGGTTAAACGGCCATCGTAAGTAATTACTTTACCAGTTACTCCATCATGGAACCATGTATCCATCTGGCCTAATAAGCTTGTATCTACATAAGCACAAATGTTATTAGCAAGCATAGCTACTACGCCAACTTTTTTGTATACTTGAATTTCACGAGAACGGTCACCTGGGTTATTAAATTCATCAACAATTGTTCCGCCTTCGAAAGCAATTTTAACTGGTTTTCCATCAGCGCCTGTAGGAATTAC
Organism: uncultured Muribaculaceae bacterium; assembly: GCA_964617705.1. GTDB lineage: Bacteria > Bacillota_I > Bacilli_A > RF39 > UBA660 > Faecisoma. The sequence continues at coordinate 8,288 of CAZTXU010000019.1, read as the reverse complement.
CCAAGCATAACCTGGATCAATTACTTTACGACTATTGGTTTCGTCTTCAAAACCTTGTTCAAGAATAATAACTTTTGTACCTTTATAGCTAGCAAGACGTCCTGTATTCCAAAGTTCAGTTTTCATAGCTTCGGTATATCTCCAAGCTTCCTGTGGAATCATACGAACCGCAAATTCATAAGTACAATAAATAGTAGGTGTACCATAAGCCGCAGCGATATTAATTAAGTTATCCATAGCCTGTTCATCAAAACCAGCTACTGCTACACGGTTAGCAGGTGGTAACTGATTAATAGAAGCTTTTAAAGCAGCTGCTACTTCTTTATAGATTAATTCATCCATACCATCCATAATGATTTTTGTAACTTCTGCGAAGTCAACACGACCATCTAAGAATTCTTCAAATCCAATTTGAGCCGCTCCGCCGATAGCAGATGTACGAACTTCAAAGGATTCGCTTTCAGATGGACCAAGTTTGAATACTTCATAAATACCAGCTAAACCAACGCGAGTTACGAACTGTTTAGCACGAGAACGTGTATTTAATTTTCTACGGAAAATTGGTTTATCACCTTGAGCGAAAGTACGAACTTCAGCAAACTGGTCATACTGTTCAATTACTTTTTTAGGAAGAACTTCATCAAGAGTTTCTTCAATTAAACTAAAGATTAAGTTTTTATTTTCACGATAAGCCTGATATGTGCCGGCCAATTCATTTAATTCACTACGAAGTGTTTCGTTTAAAGCTTCATAGCTTAACTGTTTATCACCCCAGCTGTAAGCAACAGGAGCAGAAGCATCTGCTTTAGCAACAGTTTTCATTAAGCTTAATAAATTATTTCTATCTAAAGACATTATACTTTTCTCTCCCTTCTTACGCAATACGCATTACTTTAACGCCTTTTTGTCCATCAGGCATTGTGTAAAGTTTTACTACTTGCCATTTCATTGCTTCAAGATCGCCAGCTTTGCAAAGAATACCATCTTCTTTACCAGGAGCTAAAATATCACCAATAGCAAGAGTTTCTTCGTTAATAGTATTTGTTGTAAAAATGTCACCTACATTTGTTTTGAATACGCGAGGCACCATAGAAGATGTGTTAGCACCCATACGTTTTTCATAATATTTAGGGTTCATTTTTAACCATGGATCGTTAGTCCAGTCTTTTTCATAATAGTCAGGTGTGTCAGCAGTAACATCATCATATTTGTATTTAACACCATTTAATTCAATGCCATCTCTACCTTCAGCATCTACACCATTTAACCATTTAGCGCGATATAATTTTTCGTTTTCTGTATTTTCCCAGTCATATGGGGTATAGAAACGAGCATGGAAATCATCTGCTCTTAAAGCAAATTCACAATCCCACTGTTCTTCACGATAAAGTTTAATTTCATTATAAACAAGCATCCATTCGCCTGCGCCTGTGAAATTAACTTCACCAATTCCATTTTCATTAGCTGCATAGTCATATTTTACAAACTGACCCTGTTCTAATACTTTAATATTTTTATTAGCAGGTAACTGCGCATATACCTGAGCAGTTCTCTGAGCAGATAAATGGTTAGGTTCAACCTGACCGTAACCAAATTCAACATATTTAGCTTGAGATTTGATATGTGGTTTCAAAAAATCTTTGTGATAACCACCATAACGACCTGTAAGTTCTGCCATTATATAAAATCCTCCTTAATTATTTTCTTTTTTCAGAAGTAGCAATAACTGCTTTAACCCATGCTGGAGTAAGAGCATCATCATCTTTATCATTTAAATTATAAACTGTTGGTTGTGTTTCTTTGCCTTTTTCTTCTTCAAGACTGAAACTAACTTTATTACGAACACAAATAATAGATAATTTAGCTTCAATATCATCAACTGAGTAAGTATCAATATTCGCAATTACATCAGCTTTATCTTCATCAGATAACATATAAAATTGAGCTATCATATCTTCTTTTTCTTTCTTTTCGGCAGATTTTTTAAATTCTACCAAAGAAGTCATTTGTTCCTTTAAAGTATTATATTCAACTTCAAGAGCACTGAATTTAGTTTGTAATTCATCATATTGCCCTTTAAGTTCAGTGTATTCTACAACTTCGTCTAAATTATATTTATTACATTCACAATTTTCGAGTTCTTTTCCGCATTTAGGACATAAAGTTTTTTCACTATCTTCTTTATTTTCTTCATTTTCTTCAATAGTGTTTTCATCATTTTTGTCCTCTGGTTCTTTATTTTCTTCAACTTTTTCTTCAGAATAATTAGCTTCAAATTCTTGTAAAGCCTCTGAACTAAATTGAGGTTCTTCGGCAGCCACATAAGAGCTAGTTATTTCAATTAAAGTATCAGAAGGAATAAACTCGGCTTCTTCAGTAAGAGAGAAATTTAAACGATAATATTTTTCACTAGAACGACTTTGTAAAACGGCAAATTTCTGCCCCTCTTCTTCAAGAACCGCTTCAATACGATAAGGTGTAGTAGCTTCTGTATCTGGATAATTTTTAACCATATAACTATACAAAGCATTCCATAAAGAATCGCCAATTTCTACGGCATATTTAGTAAACACCTATTTTGCCCCTCCTTCTTTAATTAATTCTTTTAATTCATCCATCATAGAAAATAATTTTGTCTAAAAATTATCTTCAAAGGAAAATTGTACTTTAGTAATAGTTGATCCTTCAAAACAAGGTTCAAACTCTTCACCTAAAATGCAAAGCTTAGAAAAAATAGCCTCATTTATAATAAAGAATTGCAGCTTACCATTTTCATCTTTTGCCCATGTTGCATTTAAAGTTTTTTGATCTAATTCCATGGAATGATTATTTCCATTATCTCCGAAAATTCTTTCAGCTTCTGGATATTGTCCTGTCCAAATATATCCTTCAGTCATAAGATATTCTCGTTCATGTATCCCATCATCCAAAAATTTCTAAAACCAAACTTTGGCATTCATATCAACAAAACCATAAGGAACTGTTGTATCTTTAATTTTAAATTCGCCATTGGAAATATCAATAGAACGATTATGTTCTTCAAAATCTCCAGAAGCGTCATTATAGAAACCAACAATAGGGCAACCCGGCAAGCTATTCGCCATTTGAATTGCTACCTCTTTAGTAATAACACTATGATTTCTATTTGGTTTATCATCAACGTAGCATACTTTAATTTGGCATTTAGAAATTAAAGGATTTATAGGAGTTATATTAAGAAATTCACATGGTGAATTTAATTTTACACTTGTATGTTTCATTTACTTTTCCCCTTAACTCATAGATTCTTTATTCTAAATAGTTTTTTCACTTTTCTAATCATCAGCTTTTTCAGGTCGTCCTGCCGTTTTTTGTTCGGTAGTAGTTTTCTAACTCCCTGAATTATTTTGATTTTTTGAAGTATTATTTGAATCTTTTTTACCCAAAATATCTTCACCATTTAAAGTAGAACTCATAAGTGGTGGAATCATAATTTCACTCAAATGTAAAACTTCATTTTCAAAATAAGCTGTATTTAAAATAGAACTCTACGAATGCCCAAGGGCTATTTGCGGCAACATTTTTGAATATCCTAATTGTGTCTATTCTTTATATAATTTAGATAATGCCTAATAATTATACTAAGTGGTCTCTAAAAAATAAATTTTAAAATTATATTTTTTAGAATTGGTATTTTTCTTTCTAACTACTCTATCTAATAAAATATTAAATTGTAATAAAAGATTTCTTACAGTAGATTCATCATTAAGAATAGATTTTTCCAAAGATAAATTACCATCAGTATTAAATAAGTTTCTAGAAATACCTAAATTATTATAAACTGTTCTTTCTACTTTTTCTAAATCATCTTGTGAAGCAGTAGTATTTTTATCTGATAAATTAATCGCTTCTACTTCGGTAAAAGTGGTTAAAACATCTGTGCCAATAGTATGCGCTAACATTTCTACGGCATTATTATGAATATCTCTTGCTTCATCAACGTCAAAAATTAAATCGCCATTTTTATCTAAAGGCAATTTTTGAACTATGATTTTTAAAAGCTTCTACATTTGTTTTCTTCTATCTAAATCTTGAGCCGCATCTAAATCCAAAATTGAAGGAATAGAATTAACAAAAATTGGAATATCACTACCATTAAAATTAAATTTTATGGTATTTTCCGGATCCAAAAGATACCATCCATTCATTCTATCTCCTGGCGCTTCGGCAAGTAATTTTCCCTATTTATATAAAACATATCCTTTCTAGAATTCTTCTGGAAATAATTTTAATATTTTCATACGATAATTAATATCTTTGAAAGTATCAAAAAATCTCATATTAAATTCTACAGCAGGATTTTGACCAATAAAATATCTTGAACGGCAATATTCCACTGGCAATTGCTGAATTACAATACTATCATTTGAAGGAACTAAATATCCATAATAGCATCCTTCTTTAATAACAGTCAAGGCAATTTCGCCACACAATTTCTTTAGATATGAATTATCTAAATAAGTTAAAATTTTAGAAAAATCTTTTAAAACTTTTTCTTCTTTTACCGTATCATCAAAAATCTCAGGAGCAACATACCAATCATATCTATATAAAAAAGCAAAATAATTACATACTCTAGAATAAATACCGCTAACATTATAAAAATGTTTAGAAATTAATCTTAATTCATTAACATCATTTTCGGCAAGCGCTTTATATATTCTACCTTTACTAATACGCAAATGAGCCGGCATATCATTCTAATAAGAACCTAAATCTAAAGTAGCATCTTCAAGATTTTTTACACCAACTTTAATTTTTCTTCCATAATCAGTTAAAGCCTCAATATTTTGATTATTTTGTAATCCAAATAATCTACTATTATTCATATTAAAGCCCTTACTATGAATTTCTTGCTGGCTTCGCGTTTGCTTTTCTTCAATGTTCAAAATCGCACCTCCTTAATACCCTGCTTTTCTCATTATATAATCATAAGAAATAAGACTCTCTTCGGTATATGGGATTTCAATCAATTTGAACTCATGTAAAGCGCAAAATCTTCTTTTCTAATTATCATTATACTACTATTGGTATAATCCTTTTTTTCCGCCAAATTTTTGACTAGGTTCATAATGCTGTTTGCCCTAATATTCTATTATAAAATCAATATATCCATCATCATCAAAAACTACAAAATCAAATCTTAAAGGTCTACCATTTGGGCTTTTTAAGTCTGGAAAAATATATTCTTCTTTAAAATTTAATTCAGCTTTTTCTAGTATCTCATGAATCTTTATTTCCCCTCTTGAACTTAAAATTTTAATCTACCTCCTACTATAAAATTTCTTCCACTTTTTCATAATCTAAATATGAAATTTCAATTAATTTAATCCTTTTTGCTTTACAATAATTTCTAATATAATTATCTCTTAGCTATTGCTATTTAAATCTTTCTTCTCCGCCAAAACGCTTCACTGGTTCATAATGCTAAATACCATTAAATTCTATAGCAATATTTTTTTCTGGTAAATAAAAATCTATTCTATAATTTTCAACTTTAAATTGTCTATAATAAGAAATACCATTTTCTTCTAGCCAAAATAAAATCTTTTTTTCACCATAAGAACTATTACATATTGGACATAAATAAGGCTTTCTTAAAATATCTCTTGGGGCGACTTTAAACTAATGCCCACAAAATAAACTTTTAACTAAAATAGGCGTATCAGTATTTATATACTCTTCTAAAAAAATACAAATATCTTTAAAATCTTTTTCTATCTAATCTTTTGGCTTTTTAATACTTTTAGTTTGACAAAAACATTTTTTATTATTATAATAATCATAAATAGTTTTATTTTCCTGTATTCTTCCACAAATAGTACATTTACATTTTATATGTTCTTGGGATTTATGAATATTATTTAAATCATCTACCAATTCAAACTCTTTATGATCTTTTAACCATAATAAAAAATTTTCTTTTTGTTTTTTCCATTCTTCAGTCTCTGAGCAATTACTACACCCATTTTTTCTTTTAAAAAAATTTTCAGCACGCTAAAATTCATAAACCTTATTACAATTATTACATTTTATCACAAAATAAGATTTCATATTAGAATATTCCATAACAGTAAGATTTTCATTCGGAAATGTTTTTTTAATTTTTAAATTCAATTTTTCTAAATTCATTTTTTTCCTCCATTTTTATTTTTCATTTTAAATGAAAAATAAAAATGTCAGATTTTTCGCACTTGACCATTTTTAATTCATAAAGCACCAATCTTTAGCATTAAATTTTTTGCGCTTTTTCTTAGAATCTTCTATCTACTTAATATAATATAATCCATATTCAAAAGCAGAAAATTTATCTTTTTTAATAGTTTTATTAACTTGTTTTAAAATAATATTAATCCCTTCATTTTCTTCACGAAGGTTCATCATTTCTTCTTTTAATATGGAAGTATAAGTAAATGGTTTTAAGTATTCTGTCCTTTCTTCAGGTCTCATTTTCTAACCTTTTTGAGTACTTAAAAGTTTTTCTTTTGCTATACGTTCACTAATAAGGAATTTTACTTTACCTGTTTGTAATTGAGCCTAAGCTGTAGCATGACATTCAGTATTAATTGGCGCATTAGCTATCATAATATAAATAGCATCATATTCAGTATTATTAGTACGGAATTTTTTATATTCGCCTTTTTCATCATTTTCAATTCCAAAATCTGGGAAAAATTCACCATCTACATCTTGAGATTTAACCATATAGTCTATTAAGCCACTGCCTATACCATTACCATCAATTACAATAGTTCTAGCTTTATATTTATAATATAGCTTTTTCAATTCAATAGCCTAATCTTCAAAATGTTCATTTGTCATAGGAATTATATTTACTAAAGATTTTATTGCTGGCCCCTAAGCCTATGGATTAACTTTAAATACACAAACTACAGTATCGCAACCTTTTCTACCTACATCGACAGATAAAATATAATAAGCACCAGAACCAGTTCTTCCTGAATATTCATATTCCGGCTATAACAATTTTCTATTTCTATCAAAATGTTCACCATTGAAGAAAGCATCTTCTACAGTTCCTGACCATTTAGATTCATATTCTCGTTCAAATGATGCTTCATTATAGGTACCTTCATTCTTTTGGTCGGTAATAAAAGTTTTACTCTGAAGTCCAACGCCAACAGGTGTTCGCCAAGTTCCTCCTAAAACAATACATCGATCAGGCTGGGTTACCATACGAACTAAGAAACCTATTAAGCGGTCATAAGGATATGTGCCTTTATATCCGGCAGTAGTAATATAAATTTGTGATTTATTTAAAGGCTCAAGCTCATTAACAGTACCATCTTTAGCCCTTCTAGAAATTGCCATTACAGGAATAATTACTTCTCGCAATGTGGCATCATCAATACCAACACATTCTTCCATCAAACCCAAAATGTTATCCTATAAACTTTTTATTTTATAGTTCTAATACTTCTTTTTCGTATTAGCTCAGCATATCTTTTCCTATATGTTAGGTATAGGTTGCGGCCTCGTGGTAGGATTATATCTTTTCACCTACTATGCGTTGCCCCTGACTAATCTATAATTAGCCTTCGGTTCTGATTCCCATCACAGGGTTCCAGCTTAATTCCGCAATTTTAACATGGCAATTTGTTTATGGAAGAATAATATTTTTCAACTAAATCTTTATAACTTTTTCCGTTTATTACAGAGCCTACTCTATCAGCAGAAATTTCTAGTTCTTTTGCTATTTCAACTCTTTTTTTATTATCTTTATTATCTAAAATATAATTAATCTATTCCTGCGTCAAAACATTTTTTACATTTCCACGTTTTCTATTTAGTCTCTAATGCTCTAAATCGTATTTATTTTTTACTTCTTCTTTTAATTTAATCTTTTCATCGTGTGATAATTTATTATATTCATTAATATAATCTATATAAATTTCATTCTTTTTTAATCTATATAATAATTTTGTATCTATATTATAAATATCAGCCAATAAATTATCATAACCTTTTTCATCTAATATAATACTTAAAATTTCAAATATTTGTTTTTTATTTAATTTTTTAACATTATGAGGTATATAATTATTTTTTAAATTATTTTCTGATAATTTTAATTTATTAATCATTTCTTCAATTTTTTTTTCTTCAACTATTTCATCTTTATAAATATCATTATTTTTTAATTTATTTATGACAGTATGATCACAATTAAAAAATCTTGCTATCTGCCTATTTACACCCTCATAACGCTATAAAATCTAATATAAAAT
>CAZTXU010000018.1:0-15796 GCA_964617705.1 uncultured Muribaculaceae bacterium | reverse complement strand
TCATTTTAATAACCTTTCAATATCGTTTCGTTATGATGTTATTATAATCATTTTTATACGATTGTCAAGAGGTTTTTTGTAAATGATACAAAAAAAGACCCAAGGAAAATCCTTGGGTCGCAAATCATTTTTAAAAGGAGGCCGAGAATGATAACTCAATAAATGGTGCCTTCGCCCCGACTTGAACGAGGAAATGGTCGATTACAAATCGACTGCTGTACCATTGAGCCACGAAGGCATAAAATGGCGGAAGTGGTAGGATTTGAACCCACGAAGCCTGCTCATCACAGGCTTGTCCGATTTCAAGTCGGGTGCAATAAGCCTGACTCTGCCACACTTCCATAATCTTATTTATAAAAAGTATTTAATAAAATTGTGAAAGAACATTTTGTTAAGTTGTAATTACAGTGGGAATTGAACCCACAATACTCAAATTTAACGTTTGATGCTTTAACCACTTTAGCTATGTAAACCTAACATTTCACTATTCACAATTTTATTAAATACTTTTTAAATAAACAGAAGAATATTTAAAAAGATTGTTTTTTGATTCATTTGTAGTTGAATTTTAACCTATGTAAATCTTTTTCTCACTATCTGTTTATTTAAAAAGTAGGCAAAGTTTTTTACAAGAACGATTGCCATAAACTTGCTCTTAATATTATTGCTTTCAATCTCTTTACTAACATTATCTATCAAGAATAATGATGATGGGATTCCTGACTACCCATATAGACGATATTTCAAGCACATTATTCAGTCACAATCACAATGGGTAGCTAATCCATTGCTTTAAATGATTGGGGAGATTGTTTACTCCCAACTGGATACAGCCATCAGACCTCTTCAACACGATTTGTCCAGTTCTTACGACACTTACAGTTAGCCGACTGTAGCTTTTTCAACCTTATGCTTCTTGAATATCCCAACTTAATAATAAGACTTTTCAGGTTATTACTAATACTTTATAGGCTGACTACCTATTATTCAGTCACATCATTATAATATCTTCACACATTATGAATAAGATTGGATACTTATATTATCCTAAAAAGGATATCCTAAGACTTATTAAAACTTTCTAATACCTGTTTTTCACTATAATGAAAACTCTTGATTAAAACTTTCTAATAGTATCTTTATTAGAAGATTACATAATGTATTACTCAAGGTATGAATAAATTTATATTATCCCTGTTTTTGTAATAATATATTACACAATAATTATTTAATTGTCAATATATTTTTTATTAAATTTGAGAAAGAACGAACTTTCAAACATTTTTTTCAAATATTGCTCACGAACGATGCCAAGCCAAATTTAATACTTTTTTACAGATTCTTCATCTAACCTAATTCATCATTAGGAATAAACTGTTCTTTAACCTCGGTTGGTAAGGCGACCATAATTAATATAGTCCACTCAATTACATCTATGAAAACCAACTGTCTCACTCATAGGGGCATCCAGCTTTCCCAAAGAATATGTAATATATAACATAATAATTTATAATTGTCAATATATTTTTTTAAATTATTTATATAGCATATTTCCACATATCTTCTGTGTCAATTTCTTTTTTAGTTAATGTTATCTGATAACCATTATTATCATAAACATATGTATTTTTATCAGTTGAAATTAATGTTTCTAATGAAATTTTAACATAATCAGTTGATTTGCTATCATTATCATCATCTTCATTTTCACATTCAACAATATCCCAATCTACATCATCAATAGGATTATTTCCATATCTTTCAATCCAAACTGTTTGTTCATCTGTTGATAAAGGATTTATCCATAATGATTTTTGAAATTTAATAATATTTTGATTTTGTAAAGGTTTAACAGATACAATATATCGTGAATATAATGATTGTGGAGTAATATTTAACATTTTAACAGCATCTAATGGTGTTTCATTATATCTATTAACTTCTTCTACAATTGTTTGAAGAATATCAAATGTAAAATCTTTAATCATTTTGCGAATATTAAAAATTTGTGGAAGATATTCCTTATTATTCAATTTTTCTTCACAATATTCTTCAATGGCATTATCTGTAATTCCCTTAAATTCAAGTTTGTAATAAACTCTTCCAGGTCTATTTTTCATTAAATCACTAATTTTAGTATCATCATTACAAGTAAAGATAAACAACTTTTTACTTGTAAATAATCCATCTAATAACGACAATAAACCATTTTGAGGATTATTATCTTCATTATTTTTAGTTGGTTGATAGATTTTTTCAAATTCATCAAAAATAATTAAGCAAGGTTCAGCAATTGTTTGTAATAATAATGATAATTTAGTTGAATCGAATATATCATTAATAACAATTGTTGAATAATTTTCATTTAACAATTTATACGAAATATATTTTGCTAAAAATGTTTTACCAGAACCTTTTACACCATTTAATAATACACCTGTATTAGTTGGTCTATCTTTAAATGTATTAATGATTCTATTGGATTGAAATTCGCATTCTCCATAAATTCTTTTAGGTTTAGAAAAATTAACAGTTTTTTCTAAATATAATTCTCCTGTCATAGGTTGATTTTTAACTAAATATGTTCCTAATGGCAATTTTGGTTGAATATTAATTTCATCATCACCAAATATTCTAACACTATTATTATTTACAATATAATTTGTCATTTATCCTCACAGTATTTTATTAAAAATGGTAGCACGAGAGAGACTTGCACTCCCACTCTACTGAATATGAGTCAGTCGCTTCACTATTTAAGCTATCGTGCCATTAAATGGTTGCGGAGGATGGAATCGCACCACCGACCTCTTGGTTATGAGCCAAGTAAGCTACTACTGCTCTACTCCGCTATAATTTATTAAATCACTTAATGGATGATTTATGAGAATTGTTTAAATTCACAGAATGAATTTAGAATTCACCAAATGATTTCAACATAGTCAAATCAATAAATTTTTCCTCTTACATTATCTCTTTAACGATATATAAATGAACTTGTAAGTAAACTTTATATATCAAAGTTGTTGCAACTCTTTTCCTCATTGAAAAGAACTAAAGTCATCAGACTCTTTATAATATAATAGTTTATGACCGCTAAATCATTCTTTTTATATTAATGGTTCACAATGTGATTATTGCCAATTTCTCTGCTAACATTGATGTTGTCTGAACCAAAAACTTTTTATTAAAAATGGTACGAGAGGTGGGACTCGAACCCACATTTCGGGATTTCTCCTCAATGACATGGTTTATAAGACCATCGCTAACACCAATTCAGCTACTCTCGTATAATTTATAACTTCTTTATATAAACAATATACACTAAAGTTATTCTATTGTCAAGAACTTTTTTAGTAATATTATAAATAATATTACTAAAAATATTATTATGGAGAAAATTATGAATTGTGTATGTTGTTTAATTAAAAATTTAATTAATGCTATTAAAAATATAACAGTCGAATGTAATGTAGATATCCCACAACCTTTTGAAATAACTGGTAATATAACTACTACATCAATTGATGCTTGTGCTGAAGCTATGAAAACTATTTTATCATCAGCAACTACTTTTAATGAAATTATATTTAAAAATGGTGAGCAATATCAAAATGCTACCAATGTTTCTGTTAATGGTTATATCGTAAGTTTTCAATCACAAGGTAAAAATGTACAAACAACAGTTTGTAATATTGAATATGTTACATTAGATTAAAATTTGTTAATCTTATTTACAATGTTTTATATCCTTAAATTGGTAGGCTCGCGCAGAGTCGAACTGCGATGCTAGTCTTATCAGGACCATATCCTAACCATTAGATGACGAGCCTATTAAATAACCATCTTATCGTAATGGATTTGGCTAACCAAGCACGCAATGGATTTATTAAAAGACAAGGACATTTACTCACTCAACCATTGAAACCTAAAGTTTTGTCATATTTAATTGGATAACTTCGAACCAAAAGTTTTCTCACCCCAAACTTAAACACGGACTAATATTTTTTGGTTGAAGGTATATTAGAACCTTATAAAGTTATTATTTCAATATTTTTAAAGGGATAGGAGCGACCTATAATTACAGTGTACGGGTTTGAACCGAATTTCTATCTTAATCAGATAAGAGTTTTACATAAACTACCATCCAACCTTTATAATTTTACAAATTAATTTCTTTAGGATTTTGAACATCTGTATATTGAATTTTTTTAGAAATTCTTTTTGCAAAAGATTTTGCTTCTTTGTAAGATTTAAAAGTTCTTTTACGAGTTTTGTTGACAATACCATTACCAGTAACAACAACTTCATTATATTCAATAACAAATCTTAACATTTCAAATTCCTTTCATTTGTTTTCTTTATGTAAACAATATAACAATAAAAAAATCAATTGTCAAGAACTTTTTTCAAATTTTTTAAATTTTTTAATTGGCGGTGAGTAGAGGATTCGAACCTCTGGCGACCTTTCGGAAGCGACTGTTTAGCAAACAGCTACAATAAACCTGACTCTGCCAACTCACCATAAAATTTATTAAGATTAACGTACTTAATATTGTTTCCGTATTCACGAATAAAACTTTAAAATTTAATACCAGAGATTTCACAATCTTACCCATTATTAAATTAAGATGCTCTATCATACCTTATTGATTTCAGGTCTCTGGGAGTTCCAAAGCATATAAAAACAATCAATAAACCAATACTTTTTCACGATAGTATTCCCCAACGAGTTGTGATTACAACCATTAACAATTATTTTTTCGGAAAGGGATTAAAATTGTTTAAAACCCCAATTCAAATGGCTAGGGTAGATGGATTCGAACCACCATTAACGGAGTCAAATTCCGCTTTCCTACCATTAGAAGATACCCTAATAAATAATAAAATATTTTTGGCGGGTATAATTGGACTTTCACCAATATCTCGTTGCACAACACGACAATAATATTCACTATAATCATTGATTAGAATTTATTATAATTAATATTATCCGTTCTATTCGATTTTTATATTAAATTACTTATAAATTATATTATCTAATATCAATAATTTACTTTCATCTTATTTAAACTATATACCCTATAAACTATATTGGCATACCCATAGGGATTCGAACCCCAAGTCTTTTCGTTCGTAGCGAAATGCTTTAATTCCAATTAAGCTATGGGTACAAAAAATTGGTACTTGGTGAGCGATTTGAACGCCCGACATCCTCGGTGTAAACGAGGTGTTCTTCCCCTGAACTAACCAAGCATAAATGGCACTCTCGGCGAGATTCGAACTCACACCTGACAGCTTAGAAGGCTGTTGCCCTATCCATTTAGACTACGAGAGCATTAAAAATGGTGAGGAAACTGTGGAGTTTCACCATCCGACTCTAAATTGGTAGTACGAGAACAAGGCTACCAATCCTTGTTGGGGTCTATCTAGCCCTCTTATATTTCCTCATAAAATTGGTAGGTGCAGAGGGACTTGAACCCTCATCATACTGATTAAGAGTCAGTTTCTCTATCCATTTAAGTTATACACCTATAAAAAATTAAACTGTTGAGAGTGGAGTCGAACCACACACTATCAAATTTTGCAGAATTCGATATTACCTTTTACTTGCCGTTTTTTAATTAAACTTTTTTACTGCAATAATACTCATTTAATATAGTAAAATCCCAACCATAAAAAATTGGCGGAGTATATGGGAGTCGAACCCATCCCAATGCCGTGACAGGGCAACGTTCTAGCCGATAAACTAATACTCCATTAAATTGGTATTCCCAACGGGATTCGAACCCGTATCTCCACCGTGAAAGGGTGACAACCTAAACCATTAGTCGATGGGAACATTAAAATTGGCTCTGGCGATAGGACTCGAACCTACAACCTACCGGTTAACAGCCGGTTGCTCTACCATTGAGCTACACCAGAATAAAATTGGTAGGTGCAGAGGGAATCGAACCCTCATCTACAGCTTAAAAGGCTGCTAGTCTAGCCGTTGACTTATACACCCATAAAAATTTTCCATATATAAAAACATTACTATTTTTAGACCTCTTAAACTACATCACCAATACTAATGTATTAGCGACAGTTGGTTTCGAACCAACATCTTTAGTGTTTTTATATATGGAGAGCTATATGCTCTCCTTAATTTACCACACCTGAAAGGAAAGGAAACTGTGTGGATTTACTAAAAAAGGATGTAGAATTTTTTGATTTATTTTTTGAGGACTAATATATACAGATAACAAATTGCCCTATCAAGGTAATACCCTACATCTATAAATTATAGTTCGGATATATATTCTACTACCTATTGTTATATTATTGTTTTATTTTTTTAACAATTTGCATATAGCCATTTTAAATAGTATCATTATTCGTTTCATAGTATCATAATACTATTACTTACATTTCACACCACGAGAAGGTTAATGATTTGTGAAACACATTTCTAATAGAAGGAATTAGGATTGCTTCTGCCCTAATAGTCCTAATTCCAAACTACCAAAACTCTTATTTACAATGTTTTATAACTATCATCATTTGATATAGTATATATAACATTTATCAAAACAAATGTCAAGAACTTTTTTTCAAATTTTTTAAATTTTTTACAAGAAAGAACATATCAATTGATTATCATTTTTCGTTGCCTCTACCATTGGGCTACTTTCTAATATAGATTAGAAAGAGTGGACTCGAACCACCATCACACGGATTTCCAGTCTATGTAAATCAATTTCTCACTATTCTTGATAATAGATAATGACAAAGCATAATATAAATGGTTATGTCCTACCATTTGGACACTAACCTATAAGGTTAGTATTGGAGTCGAACCAATTTAAGATATATTATAAAAACCTATGTAAACCATTTATTCACTATTGTCTAAAAATTGGAGATGTGGATGGGAGTCGAACCCATCTAAATGGTTTTGCAGACCATCATATAACCGCTCTATCACCACACCATTAAATAAAAAATAAAGCATCTTCTCGTAATGCTTTGGGTTAGTCAATCTCCACGACTATTTCTTCCATAGATGGAGAATATTATTTGTAAAGCCAAAATATCCAAAAAACTATACTCTTATTTAACGAAGCAGCTGACTCCGAATGCTTGTGACTAAAAGGTATGCAATAACCCAAGGTTTAAATGGCTTGAGTTCCTATGGAGCGACCATATTTTTTGCAACTACATTTAACTGAAATAAGTACTTGTGGTAATTCAGCACCATTTAGAAAAATTATTAACTATTTGATTTTATAAAAT
Organism: uncultured Muribaculaceae bacterium; assembly: GCA_964617705.1. GTDB lineage: Bacteria > Bacillota_I > Bacilli_A > RF39 > UBA660 > Faecisoma. The sequence continues at coordinate 8,521 of CAZTXU010000018.1, read as the reverse complement.
TATTTCTATATTCATCAACTTTATCTTGTATTTTATTTTTGAATCGTGAATGTATATAACAATGATGTGTTGGACATAAAGGAATTAAATTACTTATATCATTATTATTATGATTACCATCATAATGATGAACAGCAACTATATTTTCTTCGCCACATATACAACACTTATGAGGATGATGTCTAAAACAAATAGTTGAATAAGAATTTCTTCCTGAAAGATTAGAATTTTTATACATTCCATTATTTTCACCACTACGAAAATAAGTATTAGCACACGAATATGAGCAACATACCTTATTCTTACCTTTTTCCGTTGTTGTTGTAATAAATTCTTTACCACATACAGGGCAAATCTTTTTTATATGATATTTATTGAAATGATTTTCTTTAAAAATATTTATATTCAAACCAAGTTCTTTAATCATTGCATTAATATATTTCATAGATTTACCATTATTATGCATATTTAATTTACGACAAATTTCACCTTTACTTTCAGAAGTATTAAATATTTCTATAAATTTTTCATTTTCTATCTTTTCAAATCTATTAATCACGACTTAATAATCCTTAACTTGTTATTTATACAAGTATTTATTAAATATATGGTCGGGTAGGACGGATTTGAACCGCCAATTTTTCTTGCTCCCAAAGCAAGTGCCATACCAGATTAGGCGACTACCCGATATAAAATTGTAGAATTTATCGTATTCTACATAAGAACCATCTGCCCATAGCCGTCCAGTTCAACGCTTTTGGTAGAGACCCAAAAGACTTTTTCTGTAATACTTAACATAATGTTAAGCTAAAAACTGTAAATATGGTAGTTTATAGTTTTATTTGGTAACTACCACTCAAACGCCAAAACTTTGGTGTACACTTCCATAACATAGACATTTTCTATCCTACGACCAATTATTTCTTTGGCAAGAACCCTGTTGAAGTACAGTTGGGTTAAACTTTTTGTATTACTCACTAGTTTTCATACAAAACTTTTATTAAAAAATGGCTCCCCGTTAGGGACTCGAACCCCAAACCTATCGGTTAACAGCCGATTGTTCTAACCATTGAGCTAACGAGGAATAAAATTGGTGGACACAGGTGGGACTTGAACCCACGACATCCTGCGTGCAAAGCAGGCGTTCTCCCAGCTGAACTACTGGCCCATTTATAAATGACTATACCTATCTTTTCGAATATAGTCTATGGAATTTAAACTCCGTTCATTTCATATTATTTTCACTTTCGTCTATGTCGCTAATAGCATACTAATAATATTACTTTTATGAGTTCCATATTTTTAAAATTGGTGGACACAGGTGGCTTCGCTCCACCGACACCCAGATTTTCAGTCTGGTGCTCTACTGGACTGAGCTATATGTCCAATATATTATTTAATTAGTTAAAGTTTATTAGTTAAATAATATGAAAGAATTTTCACTTCTTTCATAGATTATTTTATATATTAACTAAATATATATTTCATCAAATTAACTAATTAAATAATATATTTTAAATGGTGGGCAGGGTGTGATTCGAACACACTCACCCCAAAGGGACCAGATTTACAGTCTGGAGCGATTCTCCAACTTCGCAGCCTGCCCATTAAATTAAAGAGGTTTTCTTATTTAATTTTTTCGTTAATTTGGGATTCGATAACCTCTAACATCACCCTAACGGACAATATTTTTCAATTGTCGTTCCGATAATCTATCTTTCAAGATTCGGACACATAAAGTAATTATTTAATAACTATTTGGCACATTCATAGTTGCAACTATAAAGGCTTCATAAATGTTTCGAACCATTTAATCTATTTATAATTAACCCTGTATCCTTATTACTCCCTTTGGGTAAATCATTCAACTGTGCTAATATACTTCTACACTATTGTTATTTTAAATAGTTATTAAATAATCATTTAATTAAAGTAATTATTTAATCATAATAGCAACGATAACATAATGTACACCTCTGTTATCTGGTATCATCCTCATTGCTTTCTCAAATAGTTTTCTGCACCAACCTTAAAAGGGCAATGTTAGGTGTTTTATTTTTAACTTGCAAGCATTAACACCACACTAGCATATTTGAGTTCTTTTAAGAATATTATGATTAAATAATTATTTTAAATGATTTTTATTAAATAATCAGTGCTCTATACTTGAACTACCACCAATCATTTTGGCAAGCCACAGCCATTTCATCTGGGAATCTCTGATTATTTAATTTATATAAATTGTTAATCCGAAGTATTATTCCAAACTCCGATACTGCCATCGTTATACAACAAAGTTCTCATCTTTTCAGATATTAACAATTTATATAAATTGAGAGGTTTTTGCTATCTCTCTCATACCGTTCTCCATATCTGCTGTTACACCATATGGTCGTCAGGTAATCCCTTGGTGATTTAGATTATTTGAAGTTTATCAAGGAGCAAGGTCTCCATTTTTTCTTTTATAACAAGAACTTTCGTTCTTATGAGTTCTTTATAAACTATTTAATTTTGTTTGTCAAGAACTTTTTTATTTTTTTGAAAGATTTTTTCAACTTTTGTTTTCCAATCTCTTTCAATGTTTATTCTTATACATTATATATTTTTAAATGTCAAGAACTTTTTTAAAAATTTTTCAAAATAATTTTATTAAAAGAAAAACTCCAAGATTTTTATGGTCTTGGAGCATTTTATTAAACTATTTTTTTCATTATAGTTTTATACCAATGCTCCTTTACCATTAGGGTTAATGGCAAATTTACAATCTTGTCTAAAATATTTCACAATACTTTGTATCACTAATTTTCCTTTAATAAAACTATTATATACTTATTTATTATTATTGTCAAGAACTTTTTTCAAATTTATTTATTAAAGTTATTAAAAAAATTTACAAAATAATATTTGTTTAATGGTTTTAATATAACATTATTTTTTTAAATGTCAAGAACTTTTTTACATTAAAGGTTCATTTAAAGAATCTAAAGCAGAAAGTTTTCCATCTTCAAATCCTTTATCATATGTTTCTTCTAAATGTTTATTTAAAATCATATCTCTAATAATTTCTTCGCAACGAACTAATATTGAAATAATTGTCCCTAATTCTTGATTAGAAAGTTTTGCTAATTCATTTTCATATATAGTTTCCATTATTCCACCCATTTCATCACAATCAACATCATCTATTGATATAAATTTTCTTAATACTTTACTCATAAATTATTCTCCTTATATAATATATGTATATCATTATATAGAATATTTGTCAAATTATTTATTAATAACCTTGCATTTAAATTGTTGCTCAAACGATTTAATATCAATATCATTTTTTTCCATTTCAACAAGTATAGGAATATCTTTAAAAAATTCTTTAATAAAATTTATATAAATTTGACTTTCTAATGGTTTATCATTATTATATGAAACTTTAATGATATAATTTTTTAAACCATTTTTAATACATTGAATCATTTGTTCATTATTAAACATGTCTAAATTATATTCTAATGATTCATTATTTAACAATTTTTTAATGATGCTGTTATAATCATTATCAATTGTGTAATTTGGTTGCTTATCTAAATTATCCAATAATGATTTTCTTAATGATTTTGTTACTTCATCAATTTGATTAGGCATATAATAAGCTTCAGTTTTTTCTCTTGGAGAATATGTAAATATTGTATTTTGAATGGGTTTTAATTCTTTCATTAAATTTAATGTATCTTTAAATTGTTCATCTGTTTCTCCTGGAAAACCTACAATAATTTCCCACCCAATTGATACATTTTTTTGTTTAGCATATTGATGTATTTCCCGAATTCTTTTAACTGTATGTCTCCGTTTCATATATTTTAAAATTTCATCACATCCGGATTGAACTGCCAATGTTATATGTGGTATAAAAATATTTGAATTAGATGTTATAACATTTATAACATTTTCTATTTCATTTGATGCTGGGTCTAATGATGACATTTCAATATATTTTAAATTTTGGCAATCATAAATTAGTTTATTTAACATTGAAGAGAATTTTAATTTACATTCTTTATCATAATATAAACATAATTCTGTACCACATAATTCAATAGATTCTTTATCTGCAATCATATCAAGAATTTGTTTATAAGGTGTAGAATAAGGCTGATTTCTTAATTTATGAATTATACAATACGAACAATTGTAATTACATCCATCCTGAATTTTTACAGAAAATGGCTTATTATTATCTTTTTTTATAATCTTTTCATCAATTTTATTTTTCAATAATCGTAATTCATTATTTGAAACCAAATGTCCATAATGAATATATTTGTCTTTATTATTATCAATATCACAACCTAATATATAAAATTGATGGTCATTAAATGCTTCTTTTAAAAGGTTTAGTATTAAATGATTTTCTATTTCTCTTTCTTTAATAAATGAACAAGTATTAAAAACAAGTGCTTTTTCATTTTGTGGTAATGTTTTTGCAAATTGTAAGGCATCAAAAATACATAAGCCACAGCCAGTTGTATGTATTTGAATATTTCCATATTGTTGATATTGATAATTAAATACTACCATTTTCTAATTCTTGTTTAATTTTTAAATAATCATATATTTCATATGGAGTCGAACAACCTGTTTCATCACAATGATAAAGATGGCAATCTCCTTTACACATATTTAAGTATTTACATTTATTACATTCATCTTCTAATTCTTGCTCAGCATTATAGATACATTGTTTATTACAAATATACTCGTCTGTAATTATGTTGTAAAATGGTTTCGATTGTTCTAATAAACAAGTGCCTACATTACCATTCGGAGTTATTACTTCATTATCTAAGCAACAATGACGACCATGTTCCCAATTATAATTACCATAAAATGAATCTCTTAAGCACTCAAAATTTATAACATTCAATGGCTTATATTTTCTAATTTTTTCATATAATATAAATGCTTCATATAACCATTTTCGTACATCTTTATTTAAAGGATTTAATTGAGAAATGTCTTTACCTGATACTGTCGGCAAAAGTCTTGTAAATTCTATATCATATATATTCATACCAAGTATCATATCATATAAAATTTCTGGTGATACATTTTCAATCAAATTTTTTGTAATAGTAAATGATACCCTTATATGTTTATTTAAAGATTGAAGTAATTTTATATTATCCATCCATTGAAATTTCTGTGAATAGTTATTAAACCTTATTTGATAATCATATGATGTACCAATTTCATCAACCTTTTTCAATACTTCTAAATGAGTATCTGTTAAGGTATAGCATAAATTTGTTTGATAAATGATTCTCAAAGGTTTTTTACAAACCTTTTTAATATAATCAATCGCATCAGATATCCATTGTTGATTATATAAACCTATTTCACCGCCAACAAAATTAATAGTATAATCATTTTCATTACTATCTTTGATTTTTTGACAAATGTATTCTATACTTTTATCCAATACATTTTTTGACATTTCTCTATTCAATTTTAAATCATAACAATGCTTACAATTGAGATTGCATTTATTAGTTAAATTTATAAAAAAAGTATTGGTTGCCATATATATTCTCAAAATTATAAAAGATTGATTATAATTGATTTTTTACCATTATTTGATTCTTGATATTCAATATTGTCAATAACTTTTGATTCATTTTCTTGAATAATAATTCCATTATTATCATATACGATATTGTTTAATGAATTATCAATATACATTGGTTGACAATTTTCTATAATTTCATGGTCTTGTGCAGTTTGACATAAAATTAAATTTGCTAAATGATAATTTGCAGGAATTGTTAATATTTCATTTGAATGATTAAAAAGATTAATATTAATCATTTCTCCATCATTAACACATTCCATATTCATAAGTTTTAAAGATTCATTATCATAATTTACTTTTGAAATTAATACCATTTCATTTTCTAAACAATTTACTTGAACATTAGTTTCAAATGTTGCTAGTTCTTGTGGGTCTAATGTAAGATTTGGCACAACAAACAATTCTTTAACATTTTCATCATTTAAATCTTTAATTTTTACTTTGTTACTTTTATTTTCAAAGGTTATCATATTTTTCTCCATAGTATTATATACAAATATTTATGACATCATTTCATCAATTAATTGTTTATCACATAACACACAACCATCGCAATCAGAATATGCATGATAACCAACTAAATGACCACAAGATGCAACTTGTGTTTCTGGACCACCGAATTCTAATTCAATTTCTTCTTTCCTATCTTTATGACGTATATTCTCCATCATTTGATGTTTTTCATCATTACCATTTCTATATAAAGTATCAGCACGATACTTTATATTAAATAATTTATCCCACATTAATTGTGATTCTTCTTCTTTAAACTTTCTTAAAAATTTTAAAAACTTGTTTCTTGGTGGTACAAAATGAGGTAATACTTTTAAATTATATTCCTGTGGAGATATCATTCCTGTTCCACATTGTTTAAAGAAAAACTCTGTATGATATTCTTCCATCATTTTCTTAAATGATAATTCATTATTTAAATATTTGTCTATACAATCTTCTGATAAAATAGTTGTAATGTTAAATTTAATTTCCGAATATAATTGATGAATATTTTTCATATGATAATCCCAATTTTCTTCCATTTTTTTAGTATGAAATCTACCAATTGTATCATATGAAGTTAAAATCCATAAATCTCCTTTATGTCCTTCAAATAATTTTAATGTATCATATAAATCCTTTTGATTTCCAATAGTAAGAGTAGCATAAATCCAAACTTGTTTTATAATTTCATTGTTTAATAATTCTGCTGTTTTTTTCATAAGATTCATAAATGATTCTTTAACTTGTAAATCGTTCATTTGACCTTGAAAAAATTCTCCACCAAGATATGCAAGTGTATCATATTCAGGATAATTAGATAAATCACTAATTTTAATTAAAGCATTTTTACAAGCATTTATTTTAAGATTATTAGGTGTATAACAATTATCAGTACCTAAATAGCAAAATTTGCATTTACTATTACATTCTTGCCATAATTCAAATTGTAATTGTTTACTCATTATAAATACACCTCTTCATCTAAATTATTTAAATCACATAATATACATTTATCACAATCTGTATAACAAGAGTATAATACAGAGTGTCCACATTTGTCATTAATTATTTCTTTTCCATCGGTTAATTGTGGTAATTCTGTAGCATCTACTTTTGCTCTTTCTTTTAAACCAGTATACTTAAAAGTGCAAGAGTTTTTAGTAGATTGTAAAAACGAATAATAGGTTGGATAAGATTCAGTTTTTAAATATCTCATAAATTTCAAAAAATCTGTTCTATTAAAATTGAAATCATTTAATTTTAAACCTGTATGAATTGGGTGAGGATATAAAAATGTTAAATAATTTCCAGGTATTTCTTCTTCCATAAATTTATTAACATCAAATCTTCCAGCTTTCCATTCATTGATAACATATTGTGTTAAAATCATTTGAACACCAACAGTATAATTATATCTTTTATGAAAATCATTTATGTTTTTTAAGCATTTTAATCTATCTTTTTCATTTTTAAATCTGTATTTTAAATCATATGAAAAATTTAAATCAACCTTTTCAATACCAACTTCATTAACAATTTTATCTATAACTTTATATAAAAATGTTGGGTCATATAAACCATTCGTAACAGTTGAATAACGACAATTAGGATTCTTTGATACTTTTAAAATCTTTTCAATAATAATATCAATCAATTCTAAAAACGATTCTTGTAATTCTTTATCAGTAATATAATATAATTCACCACCTAATAATGAAATACCATAACTAAATTGATTTTCCCAATCGATATAATTGATATTTTCTTTAATATTTTTAAGCATAAATAATTGCTTTTCTTTTGAATATGGTATTCTTTCAGCTCTTAAACAAAAATCACAAGCATTACAGCAATTAGACCATACAGCATATTGAACCATATTTTTATTCATTAATAAATCTCCATAAATTCTTTAACAATATCTCTCATAGGAATGCTTGAATCAATAAATCCTATATCATATTTTTTATCTGATTTTAATAAACATCTCCCATCACCATTTCTTCTATCATCAGCAATTTTTATTTCGCCATTTTCTATAAAATATAATTTATTAGACCTAAGTTCCATCGATAAAAATGTTTCTAAATCTATCTCATTATTTTTAACACACTTATTTATAAACTTTACAAAGCTTGATTTTGTTGGAAAAAATCCAGGAATGTCTTTTTCACATTCTTCTTTATCTTTATAATATAATCCAGATGATGGTTCAATATAATCTATTCTTGTAAAATATGTTTCTTGAAATTTACTAATAGAAAATAAATCATTATTAACAACATCAATAAAATGTTGTGTTAAAATGATTTCTGTATGAATTTTTAATTCAGGATAATAATTATGTAATTCTAACATATTCATTTTCCAATTATTTTCCCTTTCTTTTGTATAAAA
>CAZTXU010000017.1:0-17828 GCA_964617705.1 uncultured Muribaculaceae bacterium | reverse complement strand
CTGTTCCTAGTACGAGAGGACCGGAACGGACATACCTCTGGTGTATCTGTTGTCACGCCAGTGGCAGTGCAGAGTAGCTATGTATGGAATGGATAACCGCTGAAAGCATCTAAGCGGGAAGCCAACTTCAAGATGAGTTTTCCCATATTTTATATAGTAAGTTCCCTCAAAGACGATGAGGTTGATAGGTTAGAGGTGTAAGCATGGCGACATGTTGAGCTGACTAATACTAATAGAACGAGGATTTAATCATATTTATTTATGTCTAATATTGGGTCCACAATTATCATGTTTTCAGAGAATTATTTCTCTATTTAAATTCGTAACGATAGCAATGAGGGTACACCTGTTCCCATCCCGAACACAGAAGTTAAGCTCATTAACGCCGACAATAGTGTAAGCTAAGATAGGAAGTTGCGAATTTTTTTTTGTAAAAAAAAATCATTTTGGTATATTTTTATTTATCAAAATGATTATTTTATTTTTCTTTACATATCTTATCCATCTTATTTCTTCAGGAAAATCTACATATTTTACTTCATACAACATACTTATTTACTCCTCCTATATTAATTATCCCATATATTATAAAGTAAAAAGCCTATTTTTGAATAAATAGACTTTATTTTTGTATGTTTTGCTTATTTAACTCATTAATTAACAAATTGTTAACAAAATCAACATTTTCTTTAGTTATTTTTCCACATATTTTAATTCTAATATTATCAATATTCCACTCATTTATAGGAATTTTTTCTTTTTGAAGATTCACAGTTAGTAAATCTCCTATTTCTACATTAAATAGATTAGCAATTGATATAATAGCTTCCATAGTAGGTTTTCTATCATTTCTTTCCCATCTAGCAATAGTAGTTTGATTACAATCAATCTTTTTACTTAAATCATATTGAGATAGTTTATTTTTAATTCGTAAATATCTTAAATTTTTTCCAAACATATTAACTCTCCTTTAAATATTCTAATAATTTTTTTAATCCATTTTTTGATAATAAATTAATTCTATCATTATTACTAAAAGTTATTATTTTGTTTACTTTATCAATATTGTATATTTGATCAGCATTAACAAGACAACAACTCTTGGTTAGTATATAGTTTTCTCCAAGTAGTTTTTGGATTTTTTTAAGTGTTAAATTACAAGGAATTTTATTGTTGAATATAAAGTTAATGTATGTTTTTCGATCTTCTTTATCATAATTTATATAAGTAACATTGTTTGGATTAAAACGATATACTGTATCTTTTGTATTGATCGTTAATACTTTATTTGTTTTTGTTTTTATCGCACTTTCTAATGTATTTTCTAATAATTTTTGATAATTATCTGATTTATTTATGAACTTTAAAAACATCGCATTACCACTTATTATATTTTCTTCATAATCATTAAAATAACAAGTAATAAAGATAATTAAGCTCTCTAAATCTGTTTTTCTAATTTTTTCTGCTATTTCTAATCCATCCATATTCGGTAAAACTATATCCAATATGTATATTTTATTTGGAATGTTTTCATTGATTATATGACAAAAGTCATCATCAGCATCAAAAAAAATATGTTTCTTATACTCAATTTTATTTTTCATCATGACCTTATCGATCACATCACAATACCTTTTGTTAAAAAAATTATTATCCTCACAAATTATAAAGTTTATCATAATCTCACAGCCTTATAAATATAATACCACACTTTAAAACTTTTTTAAATGTTAAATGTAAATATTTGAATATTTTTCCATTCTTTCATTTGTTAATTATAAAACTTCAACATATTTTATACTAGGAGGTGAGAAAAATGAAAAAAAAAGGAATCGATGTATCAGAATGGCAAGGCAACATTAGCAAAGAAAATTGGTTAAAAGTTAAAAATTCAGGAATCGAATTTGCAATTTTAAGATGTGGTTATACTACATACGGAAAATCAAAGAAAAAATATATTGATAGATATTTTGAAAATAATTATAAAATGTGTAAAGAAATTGGACTACCTATAGGCGTTTATTATTATTCATGTGCGACAACTGAAACAGAAGCAAAAGAAGAGGCAAATTTTGTTTTAGATTTAATTAAAAATAAACAATTTGAATATCCAGTTATTATTGATACAGAAGATAACCATAACATCAATAAATCAACAAGTAGCCCAAATAGTCAGGCTTCAATTGGAAAGTATAAATTAACCCCTCTCATTAAAACTTTTTGTGAGATTATTGAGAATAAAGGTTACTATGTATCAATATATGCTTCAACTTATTGGTTTAAAAACAATTTAATATTAGAAGATTTAAAACTATATGACAAATGGATTGCTCAATGGGCTAGCAGCGTTTCAGTATCATATAAATATGGAATGTGGCAATATTCATCAACTGGTAAAGTTAATGGATTAAGTGGTAATATAGATATGAATTACGCTTATATTGACTATCCAACACTTATGAAACAAAATGGATTAAACGGGTTTGAAAAAATTGAAAATATTCCTAATTTAAATGAAAATGATATAGAAAATAACAATTCCAACGAAGATAAAGTTTCTGATGAAACCCAAAATGATGATAATAAAATAAATAATTGTGATGATAGTGAAGCTATAATTGAATGCACCATTATAGTTAAATTTATTAAAATGGTCGTAAAATACATTAGTAAATTTTTAGGAATATTTAATCTATTTAAAAAATAAATATATTTTTCAGCAGAGAATAAATTTTCTCTGCTTTTTATGATATAATTGATATGTGATGAATATGAAATATGAAATTAAATCCTTAGATTATTATGGTAGAGGAATTATAAAAGATAATGATAAAATTATTTTTGTTGATAATGCTTTAGTTGGTGAGATAGTAGAAATTAAAATTTTAAAAGAAAAGAAAAAATACAAAGAAGCAATTGTTACTAAATATATTAAAACTAGTCCATTAAGATTAAAACCACTTTGTCCATATTATAATAAATGTGGTGGGTGTGATATCATGCACATATCTTATGATGAACAATTGAAATTTAAAGAAAATAAAGTAAAAGAAATTATAAATAAATTTAAAATAGATACAGTCATAAAACCAATTATTCCAACTAAACAATATAATTATCGAAATAAAATCACTTTACAAGTAGGAGAAAAAATAGGATTATATGAAAAAAGAAGTAACAAAATTGTAGAAATTAAAGAATGCTTATTAGTTGATTCAAAAATAAATGAGATAATTAAATCATTAAAAAAATATAATAATAAACAAATTGTTATTAGAGCTAATGATAAAGAAGCAAAAATAGTAGAAAACGAATTATTTAAAAATAAAATGGGTAAATTTGATTTAGTAATGTCAAAAAGTTCTTTTTTTCAAGTTAATAGTGACGGTATGATAAAATTATATAATAAAGTTTTAGAATACTCTAATGTTAGTAAAAAAGATAATGTATTAGACTTATTTTGTGGGATTGGAACAATTGGAATATATATAAGCCCTTATTGTAATAAAGTATTAGGAATTGAATTAAATAAAGAAGCTGTTATTAATGCTGATACTAATAAAAAAATTAATAATATTGATAATATAAGATTTATAGTTGGAGATGTTGAAAAAGTTATAAAAGATTTATCTTTTAATCCAACTATAGTAATAGTTGACCCCCCACGAAGTGGATTAGATAATAATTGCATTGAAAAACTTTTGAATTTAAATATAGATAAAATTGTATATGTTTCATGTGATGTTGTGACATTAGCAAGAGATTTAAAAAAATTATCTAAAATTTATGATATTTCTGAAATAACGCCAGTTGATATGTTTCCAAATACCCATCACGTTGAATGTGTTTCATTACTACAAAAGAAAACACCTTGAAAAATAAAGATTTATAAAACATAAGAAATGAAATTTTAAATATTTAGGAGGTAGAGAGAGGAGTATATATTTCTACATACCATTAATGCTTGGGAGCTTATACTGATAAAAAATTAAAGAAAGGATTTTTGAAAATATGAGTGATATTATATGAAACAGATGAAGGAAAAATAAATGTAGATGTAATATTAAAAGATGAAACAATATGGCTAACTCAAAAGAGTATGTCAGAATTATTTGAATTATGATTAAAGGATTTGTAATAGATGTAGAAAAAATGAAAAATGGTCCTAAATTTGGTAAAGACTATTATGATGAATTATTGCAAACTATTAAAGAAATTAGATTGAGTGAAAGAAGACAATATCAAAAAATTACTGATGTATTTGAAGCAACAAGTATTGATTATAATAAAGATTCTGAAGAAACTTATACTTTTTTTAAAATAGTTCAAAATAAGTTACACTATGTAGCTTATAAATATATTTAGGTATTTCGTTAAACACGTCAAAATAAAGGATATTTATAATTTGAATATATAAAAAGTATAGTTCAGATATGTCTTAGGTACTAAAAAATATAATAAAATAATTATTTTAAATTTAAATGGTAAGATAAAATAGTGTTTGAAATTAAGTATAGAAAGGATGTGATTATATGAATAATAAGATTACAACAAAAATGAATGTACAAGACAATTTAATAAATGTAATGAGAGTAAATAATATTGATTATATTTCTTTGACAGATTTAGCAAGATATAAAAATGCTGATAATCCAGGAGATGTTGTTATTAAATGGATGAGTAATAAAAGTTCGTTTGATTTCTATTCGTTATGGGAAGAACTTTTTAATGAAAATTTTAAACTAGCGGAATCTCGCGAGTTTAAAAATGATGCTGCAAATAATTCGTTTACTATGAGTCCATCAAGATGGATAAATTCCACAAATTCTAAAGGATTTATTAGCAAAAGAGGTAAGTATGATGGAGGAACATTTGCACATCCTGATATTGCATTAGAGTTTGCTTCATGGATAGATCCTGCTTTTAAATTATATTTGATTCAAGAATTTGAAAGATTAAAATACAACGAAACTTATCAAGAAAAAATAGAATGGTCTGTTAGAAGGAGTTTATCAAAAACAAATTATAGAATACACACAGATAGTATAAAAGAAAATATTGTACCAACACTTACAGATAAACAAAAGCTATTTGTATATGCAAATGAAGCGGATGTAATTAACGTTGCATTATTCGGAATGACAGCAAAAGAATGGCGTGAAAATAATCCTAATTTAGATGGAAATATTAGAGATTATACTGATATTTTACATTTAGTAGTTTTATCTAACTTAGAAGTATTAAATGCTAGTATGATAGAAAATAGTATTAGTCAAAAAGAAAGACTTGAAAAGTTAAATGCAACAGCCAAAAGGCAAATAAATATTTTAACTAATGATAATAACATTTTGAAAATAACTAAATTAGATAATAAAAAATTAATTGGAGGTAAAAATGAATAAGTATTGTATGATTGAAATAGCTTTTGGTAATATAGAAGAAGTGAATAAGGTGATTGATATTTTATTATCAAAAAAGCTTGTTGCAAGTACTCATATTATTGAAATTAATAGTAGTTGGAATTGGAAAAATGAAATAGAAGAAACAGTTAAATTTCAAGAAAAATATTATAAAACCGAAATAGAACTTTTGCCATAATAGGAGTAAAAATGGATTTATCAAATAAAAAAGAATATTTAACAAAAAAAGAATTTTTAGAAAAATACAAAGATATATTAGATTATTACACTATTCCAATCGATGAAAACAATAAGTATATTAGTGGATGTATAGGAAATATAAAAGATAGAAAAAAAACAAATTTTACCGGTATTTATGTAATTATAGAAAATAATATTGTAATTTATATCGGTAGTGCGTTACCTAATAGTAGAACAATAGAAAAAAGATTTTCTGAACATTTAGGAGGTCATCCTTCTCATACATGTATAATACCTTATTTAATTAAAACAAGAGGATTAACAAAACAAGAAGCCAAAGAATTAATAAAAACATTTGAATTTTTAGCCTTTAAATACTCCTCTTTAGAATATATGTTAATTAATGAAACCCCAGGAATTATCAATAGTTCCGGAAAATATAAATAAAACGAGTTACCTCGTTTCTTTTTTTATTAATTTAGCATGAATTACAGTACGTTCTTTTTTGTTATAACAAGTTGATAAAGTTAATATCTTATCCTTCTCATCAACACCAGTTTCAAAATCATATGAACTTCTATCCTTAATTAAACTAATAAAATTTAAAAAATCATCATCATTAATAAAATCAGTTTGAAGATAATCAGATGTTGTTGGAATATGATAGACACTAAAAACTTGCCATAAAGTATTTTCTTTTTCCGATGACATTTTAATAATAAAATTTTCTTCATTATTTAACCAACCATTTTCAGTAATTAATTTCAAAGAACCAAACATAGCTTTATTTAATAAAGCATGACCATATATAATTGTATTTTTATCAGTTCCATCTAATTTATTACGATAATCAACAAAAATCCAACCAGCTTTATTGTAAGTTTTATCAAAAGAATGATTAATATAAAAATCATTGTTATTAGCTTGAACAAAAGGATAATTAACATTAGTTCCCTTAACTTGTATCCACCCTCTAACACTTTTATTAATCTTTTTTAATTCACTAAAATCAACATTTATCATATTTAACTTAATATAATCCCAATAAATATTTTTTTTAGGTTTTTCTTCTTGTTTAATTATTTCAACATTTTCATTACTTTCTGTTTCAATAACTTCTACTATATTATTGATTTCTTCAATTTTATCAATTGTTTCATTTGAATACTTAGTTAATTTAACAACATTAAAAATAGATATAATTAATCCAATTGTAGAAATAATTATAATTGATATAAGAATTAATTTTTTCATTTTCTCACCTTTATTATTATACTATTTATAGAAAAAATAAGCAAAAGAAAAATAAGTAAAAACTTATTTTATCTTTCTAGCTTCTAAATAATATCTTTTATCATAACTATGACCCATTGAGAAAGTTTTTCTTGGCAACGCACCATCTAAAATAACAGTTTTAAATAATTCTTCCTTTTTCATAGGTTTAAATATAAATCCAACATTATCTTTAATAGCTAATTCCTTTGTTACATCATCGCCATGAATGTAGTCTACCTTACCATTGTTATTTTTTAAGTATTCATCTAAGAATATTTGAATTGAACCAACAGCAATATTTGATTTAGGATTTTTAATATACCAAACTTCATCCATATCTTTAGTTACAATTTCAAATTCTTGACCATTTCCATCAGTAGTAATTTCATAATATTCTTTTAATTTATTAATTAAATCATTACTATCAATATTGAATACAACTCTATTTATAGCTTCAAATTCTAATGCACTACTGTGTAGGTTAACTAATTCAACTAAAGCATATCTAGCTGGATTATTTAAATATTCTTCTTCAGTTAATGTTTCCTTTAATTTTTCATAACAAGCTTTAGCAGTAGCTAATGAATGATTACCATCTCCCATAGCAAATAGTAAAACTCCTTTATCCTTAACATCATATTTTTCTTCAAAATAATCTTTATCAGCTAATGCTTCTAATTTTAAATTAATTTCATTTATAGTATCATCATTTAATTTATATCCTTTTATATGCCCACCATTTTGCATTAAATCAAAATCATATACTATATCATTTTCATTTACTTTGTTTTTAAGATTTTCAATGATATCTTTCTTTTCATCATCAATTAAAATCATAATATGAGGTAATTCAAGTAAAGCATTTTCCCTCACCTTAACACGTGGTGGGATTCTTTCAATTACAGTTTTTTCAGTAGCTCTAATTGGTGTTTGTGAACCAATTTCATAAGAGTAACCCTCTAAATCAACGATTCCCATTAATCCTTCACGTACTTTACCATCACTTTGAGTTCTTTCAAGATAAATCATCGAATTAGGATATTCAACAAATAAATCTTCATTTAAAACATCTTCCATGTTTTTATTGATGTTACAAATTCTTTCCTCAACGTTATCATCTTCAAGATAAATTTCTGGTAAAGTAAGATTCAAAGTTGAAGGTTCATTTCCAACAATTTCTTTAACTTTATTCCAGTATTCTGGTTCACTTGTATATTGATCACAAGCCACCACACTCCATTTTGTCATATCGACATTTTTAGGAATTAAAATATTACCTGCACTAAAAGGTATTTTCATATAATCATCTCCTATATCGATTATAACACAAAAATAAAAATCAAGCCATAAAACTTGATTATTTATTTGTTAAACGATAAAAATTAAACGATGGACGATTAAATAAACGGATTCTCATTACAGAAGTTCCTATCCCACTAGAAATATATAAATCAGTATCATTAACATTATAATATTCATTGTAATACTTTTTAGAACCAACTGGCGTTATGATACTTCCAATTAATGGTATCCTTACTTGACCAGCATGAGAATGACCAGCTAAAACTAAATCATAATTATTTAAATCAACATTATCAATGTAATCAGGTTCATGAATTAATAAAATAGAATATATAGGAGAAACATTATTTTCTAAATAATTTTTAAAATCATTTGTTTTTTCTGAAATATTATCATTTATTAAATTACTACTAATTCCTGATATTACAATAGGTTGATTAGAATTATTATAAATTAATTTATATGTATCATTTAAATTAGTAAATTCAATTCTTTCAACTATTTCATTGTATAAATCCAAATTATCGTGATTACCACTTATTATATATTTTCCTAAATTTGCTTTTAAACCCTTTAAAACATCTAAATCATTAACATCATATTCCCATTCATCAGTAAGCAAATCACCAGTTATAACAATTATATCCGGTTTAGTTAAATTAACTTCATAAACTAATTTTTCTAAATCCTTCCCATTAACACTTGAACCAAAATGAATATCCGATAAATGAGCAATTTTCAAACCATGATATTCTGAAGTTATTTTTGAACTTACAATTTTATATTCTTTTACATTTAATCCTTTTGTACCAACATATCTAGCATATATTAAAACAATCAAAGAAAATATAATAAATAAAATAAAAATAATTAACCATTTTTTCATAAATCACCTACAAGAACATTAAAATCACTTGAACACCCATCATTAAACCATTGTGAAGAAAATGAAGAGACATAGGAACAAATATATTATCAGATTTTTTTAACGTATAAGCAAATACAAGTCCTGGAATAGAATAAGGAATAATATATAACCAATCAGCTAAACAAGTATAAGAACCAATAATATGCATCGCTCCAAAAATAATACCAGATAACATTATAAAAATAACATCATTTTTAAATATATATCTAAAACTTAACCTAAATATTAATTCCTCTAAAATAGGAGCAAGAAAAACAGATGAAATAATTATATATATAGGAACTACATTAAATAATTCATTAATAGCTTGTTGATTAGTAGCTTGCGAATTAGGATAAACAGTAATCACAAAAATATTAGAAATAATCATCAAAGCAACAGCAAAAGCCCAATATTCCGTATACTTTTTCATATAAGACTTAAAATTTTTAATAAAATCCTTAAAATTATGTTTAATTTTATCTTTATAAATATACATTATAACAGCAATAAAAATTATTTCATATGTTAACTGATAAATAATTTTAAGAGTCAAACTTAAATTATTATAATTTATACCCAATAAAGTAAGAGGAATAGTATTACCAATATAATATATAAAATATAATAATAAAACCAAAACACCTGTTGATATTTTTTTAATTTCTTCTTTTTTCATAAACACCTCATATAATATTATAACAAAAAAATACAAAAAATTAACAAAATAATGTTTTAATTTCATAAAAGTATGATATAATGTTACTAGCAACTGAGTGGGTCCCCCCACTCTTTATATTTGGAGGAGTTATGGAAGAAAAAATTTTTAATTTATTAAATGATACACTTAATAAGAATGGTTATATATTATCAAGTGTTATTTATGAACAAGAAAACAACACAAATTTTTTAAGAATTATTATCGACAAAGAAGGTTATATTAATATTAACGATTGCGTTTTAGTTAATGAATTAATTAATCCAATATTAGATGAAGCCGATTTAATCGAAGAAAGTTATATTTTAGATGTTTGTTCAAAAGAGAAGGGAAATGAATAAAATGGATATCAAAGAATTTAAAAAAGCATTAGAAATATTAAACAAAGAAAAAGGTATTTCCGAAGATTATATTTATGAAGCATTAGAATTAGCTTTAACAAGTGCTTATAAAAAAAATTATCATTCATTATCAAATGTTCGAGTTGAAATTAACAAAGATAAAGGAGAAATACATATATATTCCTTTAAAACAGTCGTTTTAGATAAAGAAAATGAAAGTGATCATCCAATCATGATTGAAGTAGAAGACGATGAAATAGAAGGAAATATGATTGAAGTTGAAAAACCATATATATTTGATGATAGAATACATATTACATTAGAAGAAGCAAAAAAAATTGTTCCAGAAATTGAATTAGGAGAAACTATCGAAGAAGAAGTAACTCCAAGAGATTTTGGTAGAGTTGCTGCAGCAACAGCTAAACAAGTTGTTATTCAAAAAATAAGAGAAGCTGAACGTAATATGATAAGTGAAGAATTTAGTGATAAACAAGACGAAATGGTAACCGGATTAGTTGCTATGGAAGATGTTAGAAACTATTATATCGATTTAGGTAAAACCCAAGGAATATTACCAAAAACAGAAATTATTCCTGGTGAGGAAATTAAAATGGGTTCAAATATAAAAGTTTATATAACTAAAGTTGAAAATAATACTAAAGGACCACTTATATTATTAAGTAGATGCCATTATGGTTTTGTAAAAAGATTATTTGAACTAGAAATCCCTGAAATAAATGAAGGAATAATATTTGTTTATAGTGTAGCAAGAGAAGCAGGAATAAGAACAAAAATAGCTGTTTATTCAGAAAATAAAAATGTTGATGCAATTGGTGCGTGTATCGGAGAAAAAGGAACAAGAATTGCTAATATATTAAAAGAATTAGGAAAAGAAAAAGTAGACATTGTTTTATACGAAGATGATAAAGTAAAATTTATTGAAAATGCCCTAGCGCCAGCTAAAAACCTACACGTTATAATTACCGATGAAGCTAAAAACGAAGCTTTAGTAGTAGTTGATAACAATAATTTATCTTTAGCTATCGGAAGAAAAGGATTAAACGTTAAATTAGCCTCTCGTTTAACTAAATTTAAAATTGATATTAAAACAACTGAAGAAGCAAGCAAAATGGGTATTAATTTTGTAGATTAGGAGAAAATATGAAAAAAATACCAATGAGAACTTGCGTTGTAACAAAAGAAAAATTTCCTAAAAATGAATTAGTTAGGGTAGTTAGAACTCCTAAAGGAGAAGTTGAAATTGATTTAACAGGAAAATTAAATGGTCGAGGAGCTTATTTAAAAAAAGATGAAAATGTCATAAATAAAGCAAAAAAAACCAAAATATTGAATAAAATGTTAGAAGTAGATATAAAAGATAACATATATGAAGAGTTATTACAATTATTAAAATAGGAGGTGTTTAATATGATGAGTGTATTAGAATATGCCCAAGATATAAACAAGACCGTAAATGAAGTACTTAAAAAATGTGAAGAATTAGATATTAAAGTAAGTAACGAAGATGATTTATTATCTTTTGAAGATATTACAATTTTAGATAATGCTGATTTTAGTGATATGGATGAAATTGTTGATGAAATAATTGAAACAAAAAACATTAAAATTGATGATAGCATATCAAAACAAAAATTAAAAAAGAAAACAGATAAACAAGATAAACCAAATAATAAAAAAGATTTTGCAATTAAGAAAAAAGAAATGTATAAAAACAAAGAAAAATTAATCAGTAATACTAACGTTAGTGATAAAATAGTGTTGTATAAAGACAACATGACACTAGGTGATTTAGCTAAAGCATTAAATGTAACAAGTGGTGAATTAGTTAAAAAATTATTTAATTTGGGAGTTATGACAACAATTAATCAACCAATATCATTTGAAAATGCTGAAATATTAGTTATTGATTATGATAAAGAATTAAAAAAAGATAGTACAGCTGATGTTACAAATTTTGAAGAATTTGAAATTGTTGATGATGAAAAAGATTTAATTAATAGACCAGCTGTTGTTACAATTATGGGACATGTTGACCATGGTAAAACAACATTACTCGACACCATTAGAAAAACAAACGTAGCAGATAAAGAAGCAGGAGGAATAACTCAAGCTATTAGTGCTTATCAAGTTAAAGTTAAAGATAAATTAATTACATTTATCGATACTCCAGGACACGCTGCATTTACAGAAATGCGTGCTAGAGGAGCAAGTATTACAGATATTATAATTATAATTGTAGCTGCTGATGATGGAGTTATGCCGCAAACAATTGAAGTAATAGATCATGCTAAAGCTGCAAATGTACCAATTATAGTAGCAGTTAATAAAATCGATAAACCAGATGCCAAACCAGATAAAGTATTAACTCAACTTTCCGAACACGGACTAACACCTGAAAGTTGGGGAGGAGATACTTTAGTAAGTTATATTTCCGCTAAAGAAGGAATTGGAATAGAAGATTTATTAGATAATATTTTATTAATAGCTGAAATGGAAAATTATAAAGCAAATCCAAATAGATATGCAGTTGGAACAGTAGTAGAATCAAGATTAGATAAACATTTAGGACCAATTGTAACAATTTTAATCCAAAATGGAACATTAAGATTAGGAGATCCAATTGTTGTAGGTACATCATTTGGAAAAATAAGAACCCTTAAAAATGATAAAGGAGAAGACATAACCGAAGCATTTATCTCACAACCAGTTGAAATAACAGGAATTAACGAAGTACCACAAGCTGGCGATAGATTTATGGCTTTTGAAACTGAAAAACAAGCTAGAAATATAGCAGAAGAAAGAAAAATTCAATTTAAAAATAGAGAAAATAACAACAATAAAGCAGTAACTTTAGATGATTTATTTGCTAAAATTCAAGATGGAGCAAAAGAAATAAAAGTTATTATTAAAGCCGATGTTAACGGAAGCTGTGAAGCAGTTAAAAATTCATTAGAAAAAATTGAAGTTGAAGGAGTAAAAGTAAAAGTTATCAGAAGTAGTGTTGGAGCTATTAAAGAAAGCGATATCGTTTTAGGAAAAGCTAGTGATGCAATTATTATTGGCTTTAATGTAAGACCAAGCAGTGAAGTTAGAAATTATGCTAAAGAACAAGGTGTTGAAATAAGATTATACGATATTATTTATAAAGCCGTAGAAGAAATGGAAGCCGCTATGAAAGGGATGTTAGATCCTATTTATGAAGAAAAAATAATTGGTAGTGCTGAAGTTAGAAAATTATTTAAATTTTCAAAAGTTGGAACTATTGCAGGTTCATATGTAATAGATGGCATTATTAAAAGAGATTCTAACGTAAGAGTAATTAGAGATGGCGTTGTTATATATGATGGAAAAATAAACTCTGTTCAAAGAGAAAAAGATTCAGTTAAAGAAGTTAAAAAAGGTTTAGAATGTGGTATTACAATTGAAAATTATAATGATTTAAAAGAAGGCGATATTTTTGAAGCCTATGAAATGGTAGAAGTTAAATAAATGTAAAATTTTATATCCAAAAAGGTACTTGAAAAATACCTTCTTTTCATGTAAAATGTTATTTATGAAAGAGTGATAAAATGAGTGTTAAAATAAAAAGATTAGAAAGTAATATTATTAAAGAAATAAGTTACATTTTATCTCAAGAAGTTAAAGATAATGATATTAAATTTGTAACAATTACTGATTGTCATTTAACAAATGACTTAAGTTTCGCTAAAATTTATTTTACTATTTTAAACGATGATAAAAAAGAAGTAACTTTAAAAGCTTTAAAAGAAGCTTCAGGTTTTATTAGAAAAGAACTATCAAAAAGAGTAATTATAAGACATACTCCAGAATTAGAATTTGTTTATGATGAATCAATTGAATATGGAAATAAAATAGAAAAAAAACTACAAGAAATAAAAGGTGATTTGCATGAATCCTAAAATATTTAGAGAATATGATATAAGAGGTAATTATCCAACTGATATTAATGAAGAAATAGCTTATAAAATTGGAAAAAGTTTTGGTAGTTATATTAAAAAAATGAACAAAACAAAAGCATTAATAGGTTATGATAATAGATTATCTTCTCCTAGTTTAGCCACTAATTTAATTAATGGTATTTTAGATACGGGAATTGATGTAGTTAATTTAGGTTTAGTAACCACACCAATGTATTATTACGGTAGAGTATTATTAAATATTTGGTCAGGAATTATGATAACAGCAAGTCATAACCCTGCTACTGATAATGGATTTAAATTTTCATTTGATGAAAAAGGAAATGCTGCTGGAATAGAAGTATATAATTTTAGAGACTTTACTTTTAAAGAAGAATTTTTAGAAGGAAAAGGTAATTTAACTACTTATGATATTAAAAATGATTATATTAATTTAGTTAAAAATTCTTTAAAATTTAATAAAAAAATTAAAGTTGTAGTTGATTGTGGTAATGGAACAGGAAGTATTGTAATTAAAGAATTATTAGATAATTTACCTTTAGAATATTATCTTTTATATGCTAATAGTGATGGAACCTTCCCCCACCACCACCCAGATCCAGCTGTATCTACCAATTTAGTTGATTTACAACAAAAAGTTGTAGAATTAAATTATGATTTAGGTTTTGCAATTGATGCTGATGCTGATAGAGTAAGAGTTGTTGATAATAAAGGAAATATAATAGATACAGATATTTATATGGCTATTATGTATCGATATTTGTATCCAAATTTAAAAACTAAAGCTGCTTTATATGATGTTAAGTGTTCTAAAACATTAATCGATGAAATTGATAGATTAGGTTTAAAACAAATAATGAATAGAACAGGTAATTCATATCAATATAGAAAAGTAGCTGAAACTAATGTTGATTTTGGTGGCGAATATTCAGGACATTTATTCTTTAATGATCGGTACCCAGGAATTGATGATGGTATATATTCAGGTCTTAGAATGTGTGAAGTAGTATCTAACCAAGAAAAAACAATGTATGAATTAACTAAAGGATTTAATGAATATTACAAAACCGATGAATTAAAAATCAAAGTAACTGATGAAAATAAATTTAAAATAATTGAAGAACTAAAAAAATATTTAAATCAAAAACAATACAAATATAATGATATTGATGGAGTAAGAGTTACATTTGATGATAGTTGGGGTCTTATTAGGTGTTCAAACACAGGACCTAATTTAACTTTAAGGTTTGAAGCAAATTCTAAAGAAAGATTAGAAGAAATAAAACAAGAATTAATAAACGAAGTAAATAATATAATTAGGATGTTTTAATAACATCTTTTTGTTATCATATTTTAAAAAAAAATTAATAAAATTAGAAAGGTGATTATTTATGGCAAATATATATTATGATAGAGCAGTAAGATACTATGATTTTTATACTGATATTTTAAAATTAAAAACTAGAAAAACAGTTTCAACTAATGAATCTAAAAGAAGAATGGAATTAATTGATGATTATTCACTTAAAGCTTATGATACTGTTAAAATAGCTGATAGTATAATGGATAGATTAAATTTGAATCCAACAGTAAAAGAATTAGGAAGAATAACCTTCTTAGACCACAATATAGGAGAAATATATCAAATAAGCAAATTAGGAATTGATACAACAGATTTGTTTAAATTTGCTTATGAAAATAATGATTTTAATACATTAATTAGATTACAAATGCCTACTAATAGTTCATTTGATGGTATAGTTAAATATGTAATAAGTCATTATAAAACAAGCAATTTAAGTAATAATGAATTAAGTTTTTTATTAAATTGTGATTTATCTAAATTAAATATATATGAATTAAACAATGAAACTAAGATACAAGTTTTAAAGATTTTATTACAAATATTACAAGATATTAAAAATCCTAGTAATCCTAAATTAGAAGAATCTAAAGAAGTTTTAAAAAAAATAATATAATTTTTATTTGACAAATAAAAATCGTTGTGTTATAGTTTTATTATGTTAATGTTGACGGAAGTGAAGTAGCAATTTAATTGGTAATTAGAAAGTTAGTGGTTGATGAAAACTAACCAAAGTTAAATTAGTGAATTACCCTTCTTGAGTTAAATCGTTACTCGCGTTAAGAGATAAAGTGTGTGATTATATTCATGAATTAAGGTGGTACCGCGGTTTTTCGTCCTTAAATTTGTGAATATTTTTTGTTAGGAGGAGAATATGAAAATATATGATGAATTAGTATGGAGAGGACTTGTCCAAGAAATATCAAGTCCAGACTTAATTGAAAAACTAAATAATGGAGGTATGACTTTTTATATTGGAACAGATCCAACTGCTGATTCAATGCACATTGGACATTATTCATCATTTTTAATTAGTAGAAGATTAAAAAATGCTGGACATAATCCATTACTTTTAGTCGGTGGGGCAACAGGAATGATAGGAGATCCTAAACCAGATGCTGAAAGACCAATGATTACTAAAGAAGAAATTGAAAAGAATGTAGCTGGATTAAAAAATCAAGCAGAAAAAATATTTGGTTTTGAAGTTGTAAATAATTATGATTGGACTAAAGATATTAACGTAATAGATTTTTTAAGAGATTATGGAAAATATTTTAATGTTAATTATATGATTAATAAAGATAAAGTAAAATCAAGAATGGAAACAGGAATTACTTATGCTGAATTTTCATATATGATTTTACAAGCTTTAGACTTTTTAGAATTATTTGAAACAAGAAATTGTCAATTACAAGTAGCTGGCTCTGACCAATGGGGTAATATTACATCAGGAATTGAATTGATTAGAAAAAAAACTGGTAAAGAAGCATATGGTATGGTTATGCCTTTAGTAACTGATTCAACAGGTAAAAAGTTTGGAAAAACAGAAGGTAATGCTTTATGGTTAGATATAAATAAAACATCAAGTTATGAAATGTACCAATATTTAGTTAATTTAGAAGATTCTATGATTATTAAATATTTAAAAATGTTAACATTCTTATCAAAAGAAGAAATTGAAGAATTAGAAAAAATTAATAACGAACACCCAGAGTTAAGACAAGCACATAAAGCTTTAGCAAAAGCTATAATTTCTGACTTACACGGAATTGAAGAATATGAAAAAGCTGAAAAAATTAGTTCTTTATTATTTGGTGGTGAGATTCACGGATTAAGTGCTGATGACATTATTAAAAATTTAAAATCAATTCCAACTTTTGAAATAAAAGAAAATACTAAAGTAATTGATTTATTAGTTGATAATAATATTTGTTCTTCAAAAAGAGAAGCAAGAGAAATGTTATCTAGTAATGCTATTTCATTTAATAATGAAAAAATTAATGATGAAAATTTAGAAATAACTAATAAATTAGCTATTGATGATAAAGTAATTTTAATTAGAAAAGGAAAGAAAAAATATTTTTTAGGAATTATGAATTAATTCCTTTTTTTGTATAAAAAATATAATTGACTAATGTATGAAAATGTGTTAAATTATTAGTAGATTAAAAGAATAAAAAAGTAATTAAAATGCCCCTCCTAATTCACAATTATGATGCCTATTTTAATTCGTAAATTTTATGAGGAGCGTTGAAATATATGGTTAAAATCAATGATGTTTACAATAGGTTAACAAATGGGGGGGGGTGTTTAGATAACCCAAAGAAAAACCACAAGGATCTAGCAATAGATTCGTTTTG
>CAZTXU010000016.1:0-17843 GCA_964617705.1 uncultured Muribaculaceae bacterium | reverse complement strand
ATAAATGTTTATCACTGTTTTCTTGAACAACTCTAATCATATTGTTTTTTACTTCAATTACTATTTCTCCATTTTCTCCTGTTACTTTATATATATTATCATACTTTAAATTAATAGTTTTAATTAAATCATTTTTATAATATACTTTAGCAGTATTGCCACTATTTTTATTAAAATAAATAAAACAAAACATTATAACAATTAGTAAAATAATAATAATTAACATTTTATAATCATTTTTATTCATATTTAAATCCTTCACTTTTAATAATTTGATTATCATTACTATACCATATTACATCAACATCAAAATCTTCAATAAATTTTTTTCCTTCTTCAATACTCATTAAGAATAAAGTTGTTGATAAAGCATCACAAATGCTACTATCTTTTCCAATAACAGTAACACTTTTCATATAATTAGCAGGATATAGTGTATCAGGAGAGATTATATGATGATATTGAGAATTATTATATTCAATATATCTTTCATATCCTCCACTTGTTACAACACTTATATTTTCTCCATTTATAATAATCATATTATCATCTTTATTAGGACTAGCAATTCCAATTTTATAATTACCTTTAATACTTTTTCCAACTTTTACATTCCCACCAGCATTAATAATATATTTATCAAGCCCGATACTTTCCAAATATTTTCCAGCAATTTCTGTTACATATCCTTTACTAATACTACCTAAATCAATTTTCACGCCTTTATTTATAACATCATTATCTTTTATTATTAAATCATTTATATTAGTATTTTGGTTTAAATCATCACTATTTGGAAAATCATTTAAATTTTCTCTAAAATCATGCCAAACTTTAGTAACATTACCCATTGCTATATTTAATTTTCCATTACTTTTATCATACCAATCGATTCCAAAATTAAGTAATTCTTTTAATTCATTACTAACTTTATAATTTGAATTATTATTAATATTTGATAATTCACTATTATTATCATAAAAATTAGTCATTTTATCATACTTATTATATAATGTATCAATATATTCAATTGCTTCATTTACTTTTTTTGTATCATTACTATATATTTTAATATTTATAAAAGTATCCATATAAAATAAATTTTTAGTTATTTCTTTTTCACTACATCCTGTTAATAATAATATAGATAATAAGATTAATATTTTTTTCAATTAAATCACCTAAAATAATTATATCAAAAAAAGGTAGCAATTGCCACCTTTATATAATTTCATTTTTTATATTTTCATTTTTTAATACTTTAATTAAATAATCAATTTCTTCTTTTGTATTATATAAATAAAATGATGCTCGACAAGTATTTTTAACTCCTATTTCATCTTTTAACATTTTCGCACAATGATTTCCAGCTCTTACACAAATATTATATTTATTTAAATATATAGCTAAATCTTGAGCAAATATGCCTTCATAATTAAATGCTACTATCCCACCTTCAGTATTTTCATTATATATTTTAATATTTGGAATTTCTTTTAATCTTTTAACTGCGTATTTTTTTAATTCTTCTTCATGTTTATGAATATTTGTAATACCAATATTGTTTATATATTCAATAATTTTACCAAAACCAATAACTGATGCTATATTAGGTGTTCCGGCTTCTAATAAATATGGAATTTCATTATATACTCTTGTACCATCATATGAAAAACTAGCATTCATTCCCCCACCAACAGTAGTTGGTTTAAATTGATTTAAATATTTTTCTTTTCCATATAAAATACCAAGACCGGTTGGTCCTAACATTTTATGAGCTGAAAAGGCTAAAAAATCTATATCTAAATCTTGAACATCAACTTTTATATGAGGAACACTTTGAGCTCCATCTACTAAAACATAAATACCATTTTCATGAGCCATTTTAGTTATTTCTTTTATTGGTCTAATATCTCCTACAACATTAGTAACATGAGCAAGACTAATAACTTTAGTATTTTTGTTTATCTTAATATTTTCTAATTTAACTTCATAATTTTCATCTAAATCAATATATCTAATATTTAAACCAAGACTATCAGCAAGTTCAAACCAAGGTAAAATATTTGAAGCATGTTCACTTTTAGTTAGTAATATTTCATCACCTTTTTTAAGTTTATATTTAAAAAATCCGTTAATAATTTTATTTAATGAATCTGTTGCTCCAGAAGTAAAAACTATTTCTTTTGTTTCTTTTGCATTTAAAAGTTCTTTAATTAACTTTCTAGTATTTTCAAATTCTTTATCAACTTTTAAACTGATATCGTAATCTCCCCTATGAGCATTCGCACTATAGTTGTTGTAATAATTACTAATACTTTCACTTAATACTTTTGGTTTTAAAGTTGTTGCTCCTGAATCAAAATAAACAATATTTTGGTTGAGCATTAA
Organism: uncultured Muribaculaceae bacterium; assembly: GCA_964617705.1. GTDB lineage: Bacteria > Bacillota_I > Bacilli_A > RF39 > UBA660 > Faecisoma. The sequence continues at coordinate 15,452 of CAZTXU010000016.1, read as the reverse complement.
AAAATCTTCACGATTCATAAATTCACCTCCAATATTTAGAAAATAATTGTTCAATTAAAGATTTTTCAACTTTATTAAGTAAAAAACCATTAATTAATAATTTTAAAGAATCATCGTTATTTATTCCTAATCTTTTTAAATAAAATAATTCTTCATCTTTAAACCCACCAATTAAAGCTGAATGATTAGCTGTAACATCTTGTTCATCAATTAATAAATTAGGTTGAATTTTACAATTGTTATCAGTTAAATTAATTATTCTATTTTGTTGATTAGCAAAACAACCAGTTATTTTATTTTTAATGTATGTACTTACAATAAAAGATAATTTGCCATTTATAATATTTAATCCATTAGTTATTATATTACTAGTTGTATTTTTACTATTGTGGTATATACTAATCTCATGTTTTTCAGTATTTTTACTTACTGTTTTTAAAACATAATTTATTTGTACATTTTCTTTATTTAAATTAATAATAGTATTAGATAATATTGATTCATTATCATTTAAATCATATAATTCAAGATTATTATTTAAATTAATTTTTGTTTGAAATTTAATTTCATTATTTTTTTTAATTAAATATAACTTACTATCACTTAATACATTAATTGTTAAGTTTACTTTATTTTTGGTATTAAATTCTAATAAAAATTCATTTTCTTTTTTTATTGTTAATTCAATCGATATAAAGTAATTGTTTTTAGTTAAATTAATTTCAAAATCATCATTTTCATTATAAATAAGTTTTTCGTTTAGTAATTCTATTTTATTCATTTTCTTCTCCAAAATTATTATAACCTAATTCTTCAATTTCTTTAACTAAACTTTCATCGCCACTTTTAATTATTTTTCCATTTTTAACAATATGAACATGAGTTGGTTTTATGTAATCTAATAATCGTTGGTAATGAGTTATAACTAGTATTGCTGGGTTGTATTGCATAAAATATTCCATAACTTTATTACCGATTAATTTTAAACTATCTACATCTAATCCTGAATCAATTTCATCTAATAAAACAATACTTGGTTTTAACATATACATTTGTAATATTTCATTTTTCTTTCTTTCTCCGCCTGAAAAGCCACTATTAACATGTCTATGAATCATATCTTTATCCATATTTAATTCTTTAACATTTTGTTCTAATTCTTTGATAAAATTAAATAATTTAAATTCTTCTTTTTGTTTTGAATGACAAGCAGTTCTAAGTAAATCTGCATTTGTAACTCCTTCGATTTCTAAAGGAAGTTGCATTCCTAAAAACACACCTAGTCGTGCGATTTCATCAGTTGTTAAATCATTTATTAAAATATCATCAAAATATATATTTCCATTTGTTATTTTATAGTTATCATCACCCATTATTACTTTAGCTAAAGTTGATTTCCCAACACCATTTGGTCCCATAATAGCATGTATTTCACCTGATTTAATAGTTAAATAAAAATCTTTAAGAATCGTTTTGTTATCGATTTGAACAGTTAAATTTTCTACTTTTAATATATGCATTTTTTCATCACCACACAATTATTATACACTATAATTTTAAGTTTTTTTTATTTTTTTGTATATTTTTTAAGTTTTTAATCATTATTAAAATGAATATTCGCATATTTCACGCAAAAAGAGTAAATACTCTTTTTTTGTAAATATAATTAAAACTGATGACTTTTTATCAGAAATTTGGTACAATTTTTTTAGGAGGAATGATTATGGATTGTTTATTTTGTAAAATTATTAATGGTGAGATACCTTGTTTTAAAGTGTATGAAAATGAATTTGTTTTAGCTTTTTTGGATATTGATCCTAAAAGTGCTGGTCATACTCTTATCATACCTAAAAAACATTTTAAAGATTTAGATGATATTGATAATATTACTCTAAATGAAATATTTAAAGCTAGTAAAGTAATTAAAAAAACTTTAGAAGAAAAGTTAAATTGTAGTGGTTTAAGTTTAGTTCAAAATAATGGCGATATTCAAGATGTAAAACATTTTCATTTACATTTAATACCGAATTATAAAGAAGGAAATGATTTATCATTAGAAGAAGTAAAGACTATCTTAGGATAGTTTTTATTTGATAAAAAAAGTTAATTTTCCATTAACTTTTTCTTTACATCATCACTTACACATTCTTCAAAACAATTTTCTGCTTCTAATTCATCGATTCCATATAGTCCACTTGTAATAGATAAGAAGTCATCAATTAACAAATAAATTAAGTCTTCATCACTTATAATTTCATCTATTATATCTTCTAAAGAATTATTTTCAACTAAATTTATAATTTTATAATCAATTGGTTCTAATATATTAGGAGATTGCATTTGTTCTAATTTGGTTACTTTATAAAATACATTAATCATATCTAACATCATTTTTTTAAAACCATCATGATTATTATAAGCCATTATTAATAATTGACATCTTAAACTTTCAACAACGCCTTCTATTTCTGCTTCTATTTCTACTCTATCATTTTTATTTTCTATATCAATTTCTTCTAATTCATCCATTAAATCTCTATATTGAGAAGTAAATGATATAAGTGGATATTCTTTAAAAATATTATCATTTTCAATATAAGTAAATGGATTAAATTTAGCAATAAAATCGATATCACTAGCTGTATAACAAAGTGATTTTTCATGAGTATCTTTTAATTCAAAAGCTATAGAATTTTCAATCATATTTTGTAAACTTATTTCTTTTGATTCAATTTTATTAAATAAATCTTCTAAATCTTTTATACCTAAAATAAATTCATAATTAAATTCTTCTTCTTTTGTAAATACTAAAAAATCTTTAATATAACAATAGATACGATATGTATCAGCAAATACTAATCCAATTATATGTTTATAAATTACTGGAGTTTTTAGTTTTAAATTATTTAATTTTTCAAAATAACAATTCCAAAAATCTTCACCTTTTTTATTTGAAATATCTTCAGATAATTCTGCTATTAAATATCTTAAATATTCATTGTAATTAATAAAATTATAAACCATACTACCACCTATGTGGCATATTATAACACAAAATATTAAAAAAATCTAGTTTAAACTAGATTATTTTAATACTTCTTTTCTTGATAAGTTAAGGCGTCCTTTTTTATCGAATCCTAATGATTTAACTAGTATTTCATCACCAACTTTAACTATATCACTTGGTTTTTCAACTCTTTCTTTGTCTAATTGTGATACATGGACTAATCCTTCACAACCTGGCCATAGTTCTACAAAACATCCAAAGTCTTCTACTTTAACTACTTTTCCAGTATAAATTTTATCTTTTTCTACTTCTTTAACGACATCTTTAATCATTTGAGCTGTTTTTTCGATAATTTCTTTATCTGTGTGGTAGATTATAACTTTACCATCATCTTCTAAATCAACTTTAACTGCATTAACATCGTTTACTGAAGTTACATGACTAGCATCAAGAATGATTTTTGTAATCATTTCTCCACCTTTACCAATGACATCTTTAATTTTATCAGGATTTATTGTGAAAATCATTGTTTTTGGTGCGTATTGACTTACTTCTTTTCTTGGTTCAGCTATTTGTTTTTCCATAACATCAAGTATTTCCATTCTAGCTACTTTTGCTTGAGCTAAAGCTTCTTTTAAAATTTGTTTAGTTATACCTTTTATTTTAATATCCATTTGTAATGAACAAATACCTTTTCTTGTTCCTCCAACTTTGAAATCCATATCTCCTAAATGGTCTTCCATTCCTTGAATATCGGTTAGGATGGTATAATCTTTTCCATCAGATGATGTTATTAAGCCCATAGCAATTCCAGCAACTGGGGCTTTTATTGGAACTCCTGCTGCCATTAAACTCATACATCCAGCACAAATTGTTGCTTGACTTGAACTACCATTTGATTCTAATATTTCTGATACTACCCTAACTGTATATGGAAATTCTTCTTCAGTTGGCATAACTTGTTTTAAACATCTTTCTCCTAAAGCTCCATGACCAATTTCTCGTCTTCCTGGTGAGCCATAACGTCCTGTTTCTCCTACTGAAAATTGTGGGAAGTTATAGTGTAACATAAAATGTTTTTCTGCTTCTAAACTAATTCCATCTAAAACTTGATATTCATTTAGTGCCCCTAGGGTAGTGATTGCTAGAGCTTGAGTTTCACCTCTTGTAAATAACGCACTACCATGTGTTCTTGGAAGTAAATCAATATCTGTAGATAATGGTCTTATTTCTGTCATTTTTCTTCCATCAGCTCGTGTTTTTTCATTAACTGTTATAGCTCTAAAAATATCATATTCTATTTCTTCTAACACTAGTTTTACTTTTGTTATTAAAATATTTAATTCTTCTTTTTCTAATGAACTATTTTCTTCAGTATATTTATTTACAACTTCTTCTTTAACTGCATCAATAGCAGAATATTTTTCTAATTTTCCAACAATTCTCATCGCTGAATCTAATTTTTTAGCTGCTAAATCTTTAATTTGTTCTTTTAATTCTTCTTCTATTTCTAGTTTATCATAATCCATTTTTTCAACGCCGATTTCAGCAATAATTTTTTCTTGAAATTCACATAATTCAATAACTGCTTCATGTCCAAACATAAGTGCTTCTAACATATCTTCTTCACTTACTTCTTTAGAACCTGCTTCAACCATATTAATAGCGTTTTTAGTACCTGCAACGGTTAAATCGATATCAGATAATTCTAGTTCTTCTTGAGTTGGATTTATAATAAATTTTCCATCAACTCGTCCAACTTTAACTCCAGCAATTGGACCATCAAATGGTATTTTAGAAATACATGTACAAAGTGAAGAACCAAACATTGCTGTTAATTCTGGTGAATTATCATTATCAACTGATAAAACAGTATTAACAACTTGTACTTCATTTCTAAAATCTTCTTTAAATAATGGTCGCATTGGTCTATCAATCATACGAGCTGCTAGTGTTGCGACATCAGTTGGTCGACCTTCTCTTTTGATAAATCCTCCTGGAATTTTACCAACTGAATATAATTTTTCTTGATATAAAACCATTAATGGGAAAAAATCAGATAAAATATTAGCATTTTTTGATACAACTACTGTTGAAAGTATAACAGTATCGCCATATCTTACCAACACGGAACCATGAGCTTGTTTAGCTAATTCGCCATTTTCAACGATTAATTTTCTTCCTCTAAAATCTAATTCAAATGTTTTTTTCATAATACCTCCTCGTATATAAAAGGCACCCAAAAAAGAGTGCCTACTTATTATTTTCTTAAATTTAATTCTTTAATTAATTTACGATATCTTTGAACATCGTGTTTGAACAAATAGTTTAATAAACTTCTTCTTTGACCTACTTTTTTAAGTAATCCACGACGTGAATGATGATCATGAATGTGTTCTTTTGAATGTTCTGTTAAATTTTTAATTTCTTCAGTTAAAATCGCAACTTGAACTTCGATACTACCTGTATCATTAGCGTCATTACCAAATTTTTTTACGATTTCAGCTTTCTTTTCTTTTGTTAATGCCATAATTTTCTCCTTTCTTTTTATTCGCTTAATTCCAAGATAAAATCGGAGTATTTCTAACTTAGAAGTAAGTACATTAATAATATACACTATATTTTAAAAATATGCAATTGTTTTTTTAAAAAATTTTATAAAAACATTTGATATGGTTTTATAAGATTATCTTTATATTGTTTATATATAGCGATTACTTTATTATTCTTTGTAAAAACTATTTTTTCTAAATTATAATTATCCTTTAATATGGAACCATTTGATATTTTTTTGTATAAATAATCATCAACTTCTATTTTTTTATATTCTTTTAATGCTTCTTCAATTGTTATTATTTTAAAATTATCATTTTTGATATCTTCTAAAGTATAACAGTTTTCAATTGTAAAGTTTCCTTGTTTGATTCTTAATAAATCAGTCATTATTCCATTAGTATTTAGTTTTATTGCTATATCATTTATTAAACTTCTAATATATGTTCCTTTACTAACAGTTGTTTCAAAAGTAAATGAAGTATGATTATCAATTTGATTTGATTTTATTAATTTTAATTTTATAATTTCTACTTTTCTTTTCGGTAATTCAATTTTTTCATTATTTCTAGCGTATTCATATAATTTTTTACCATTTACTTTTATTGCTGAATAAATTGGTACTTCTTGGTTGTATGATTTAGGAAAGTTTAACAATACATCATTTATTTGGTTATAGTTAAAATTTGTATTTTCATCATTTATTATTTTTCCTTCAATATCTAAAGTATCTGTTTTAACTCCTAATAGACAAGTTGCTACATAAGTTTTATCATGACTAGTTAATAATTCTACTAATTTAGTTCCTTTATTAATACAAATAACTAATACACCTTCTGCTATTGGATCTAATGTTCCAGTATGACCAACTTTTTTAGTTTTTAAATGTTTTGATATTACATTTACAACATCTCTACTAGTCATTCCTTTTGGTTTGTTTACTAATAATATTCCATCCATTTATTTTAATCTTGATCCTTTAACATTATAATTAATCTTAATAAATTTATTAATGAAGAAATAAATGAAGCTACATATGTAAAGGCTGCAGCACTTAACATTTTATTTACTCCTGTTGCTTCTTTATCATCAACAATTCCAAGTTTTATTAATTGTTCCTTTGCTCTTTTTGAAGCATCAAATTCAACTGGTAATGTTACTAATTGAAATAGTATTGCAGCAAGTATCATAATAATACTTATTTTTAAATATCCAGTTATCCCTGCAAATAATGAAATGAAAGCTACAATATAACCGATATATGTAATTAAATTAACAACTGGTACAAGAAAAGAACGAATTTTCATAAATAAATATCCTTCTTTATCTTGAATAGCGTGTCCTACTTCATGAGCAGCTACAGCAACACTTGCTATAGCATTATCATGAAATATTTGTTTTGATAATTTTATAACTTTTCTTTTAGGGTCGTAATGATCAGTTAATTCTCCTTGAGTTTCAACTACATAAATATTATTTAAACCATTGTTATCTAAAATCATTCTAGCTACTTCTTGGCCGGTAATGTTTTTATTTAGTTTAATATTTTTATATCTTCCATAAGTTGAATTTATTTTTATTTGAGCATATAAAACGATAATAAAGCCTATTACAAATAATGATATTGTTAGTATATTTTCTAAACCATAAATCATTTAATCACCTCATATATTACTCCTTCACGAGTATCTTTTATAGCTATTCCTTTATCTAGTAATTCATTTCTTATTTTATCTGCTAATTCAAAATTTTTGTTTTGTTTTGCTTCTTTTCTTTCAGCAATTTTTTCTTCGATGTATTTAACTAAATTTTCATCTAAATCATTATTTTCTATTTTTAATAAATCCAATGATAAAACGGTATCAAAAGATTCAATAAGTTTTAATTTTGTTTCATCATTAATATTTTCTTTTAATACATCATAAAGTGTTTTTAACATTAAAGATGTATTTAAATCATTTGCTATTGCTTCTTTAAATTGATTTTGATATTTTTCAAATGATTCATTGTCAATTTGATTTTTTGAATCTTTAAGACTATTAATTTTTGATTTTAATTTTTGATATGTATTTTTTGTTGTATCTAGGGCATCATAACTAAATACTAATTGGTTACGATAATGTGATTGTAGACAAAATAAACGATAAACTAATGGGTTATAACCTTTTTCTTCTAATAAAGATAATGTTAAAAATTCGCCATTACTTTTGCTCATTTTTCCACTTTGATCATTTAAATGCTCACCGTGTACCCAATATGGACACCATTTATGTCCTAAATAAGCTTCTGATTGAGCAATTTCATTTGTATGATGTGGGAAGATATTGTCTACCCCACCACAATGGATATCTAAATACTCTCCTAAAAATTGAATAGATATTCCAGAACATTCAATGTGCCAACCAGGATAACCTATTCCCCATGGACTATCCCAAACCATTGCTTGATTTTCAAATTTTGATGTTGTAAACCATAAAACAAAATCAGCTGGATTTTTTTTATGAATATCTTCTTCAACATCTTCTCGAGCTCCAACAATTAAATCATTAGAAGATTTTCCTGATAGTTTATAATAATCGTTTGCTTTAGAAATATCAAAATATACATTTCCATTTGATATATAAGCATAATCTTTTTCTAATAATTTTTCAATCATTTTAATATAAAAATCAATATGATCTGATGCTTTTTCAACTATTTCTGGTTTTTTTATGTTTAATTTATTTGTATCGTTAAAAAATGCTTTTGTATAAAAGTCAGCTATTTCATATACTGTTTTGTTTTCTCTTTTTGCTCCTTTTAACATTTTATCTTCGCCAGTATCAGAATCACTAGTTAAATGTCCAACATCAGTTATGTTCATTACTCGTTTTACATTATACCCTAAATAATTTAATCCTTTTTCAAAGATATCTTCAAAGATATAAGTTCTTAAATTTCCAATATGTGCGAAATGGTATACTGTTGGACCACAAGTATACATTTTTACATTATTACCATCATGTGGTTGGAAATTATCAACTTTTTTAGTTAATGTATTATATATTTTCATTTTAATCACCTTATATTATATTATATCATATTTATATGTTTAGTAAACTAAAAAATTAACTACTTTTTTTTAATCCCAACTTTTTCAGTTTATAAAACAAGAAAACATCATTTTACTCAGTATTTATAAGGGTTTTTGATGTTTTTTTGTTCCCATAAAGTTTAAGTCACATAAAATTGTATTATCCTTATTATTGTTAAAGTATAGTTTAGTTAAACCTTTATCACTAGTTTAAAATGTTTTTATTTGAATTTACAAATTTAATTAAAAAAAGAAGCTTTTTGCTTCTAAATTGAATCAATATGGATTCTTACTTTTTTGTCATTATGAGCATAAGAAGATGCTTGTGTGATAGTTCTTATTGCATTAGCAATACTACCACCTTTTCCTATAACATTTCCTATTTCATCATTGCTTACTAATACTTCAATATGTATTTCATCTTCATCAGTATCAAATTGTTTAACGGAAACTGAATCAGAATCTTTAACTAAATTTTTAACTAAAAAACTTACTAAATCTGCATAATTCATAATTATTTACCTTCTTTATTTGCATGATTTTTAGCTAAAATTCCTTGTTTACGGAAAATACTTCTTACTGTATCAGTAGGTTGAGCTCCATTATTTAACCATTTTAAAGCTAATTCTTCATCGATTTTAATTTCAGCTGGTTGGCTAATAGGATTATATGTTCCTATAGTTTCAATAAATTTTCCATCTCTAGGACTACGAGAATCAGCGGCTACGATACGATAGAAAGGTCTTTGTTTACTACCCATTCTTTTTAATCTTAATTTAACTGCCATATTATCACTCCTTTTCTTATTCCATTTTAACACAAAAATATAATAGTGTCAACCTTTTTTGGTTAACACTATTATATGTTATTATTGTTCCATTCTTGTAAATAATAAATCTAAATTATTAATTTTAATATCACCTTTTAAATTATATTCTTCCCATTTAAATTCTTCTAAATTTAACATATCTTTTATTTTGTCAGCACTTGTTGGAATAAAAGGATTTAATAAATTAGATAAGTTTGCCATTATATATACGCAAGTATAAGTAATATTATTAAATTCATCGATATTTTCTTTTACTTTAACCCATGGTTCGTTTTCATCGTAATATTTATTACCTAAAGTAGCGTATTCAATAATATTTTCTAATGCTTGTCTTAATTCACCTTTTTCAATTAATAATCCAGTTTCTTTATATAAATTAACAGTTATTTCTTTTATTTTTGGATCAATTTTACCTTCTTTAATAATTCCATCAAATTTTTTATTAATAAAAGATAAGTTACGATTAATAAAGTTACCAATTACTCCAACTAGGAATTTGTTGTGGTAGTTAATTAAATCTGTACTAGAAAAATTAACATCTTTTTTTTCTGGTCCATTATTAATCATATACATTCTAATTGTATCTTTGTTATAATTCTCAACTAAATAGTCAACAGTAATTAAATTACCTTTACTTTTACTCATTTTTTCATCATTCATGTTAACATATTCACTTGATATTATATATTTTGGAAGTTGCCATTTAGGATTAATTGCTTGTAATAAGGCAGGATATATAATTGTATGAAATGTAATATTATCTTTTCCATGAACAAAATATGTTTTTAAGTTATCATTATCAGTTACAAATGAATTAAAATCAATTCCTCTTTTATTTAAAACTTGTTCACTAGCTGTTAAATAACCTAAAACTGCTTCAATCCAAACATATATTTTTTTATCTTCGTAACCTGAAACTGGTACATCAACGCCCCAATCTAGTTGTCTAGTTGCTGCTCGATCAATTAAACCTAAATTTAAATATTTTTTAGATTCATTTAAAGCGTTTTTACGCCAATCATTTTCATGACTTTTAATAAATTCTTCTAAAACATTTTGAAAAGCTGATAATTTAAAATATAAGTGTTTATTTTTTTTAATAATTGTTTCACTATCACATACTTTACAGTGTTTATTTAATAGTTTTGATGGATCAATTGGACTTAAGCATTCATCACATTGTTCGCCCATAGCTTTACCGCCACAAATTGGACAAGTACCTAATACTTCTCTATCTGATAAAAATTCATTACATTTAGGACAATAATCTTGTTCTTCTTCTTTTTCGTAAATATAACCATTTTCTAATATTTTATTAAAGTATTCCATAACTTTTTGTTTGTGTTCTGGGGTCATTGTGGCTGTATATAAATCATAAGAAAAATCTAGGGAATTAAAACTTTTTACAAATTCATCGTGATATTTAATAGCAATATCGCTTGCTTTAACTCCTTCTTTTTTAGCTCTTACTGTTATTGGTGTTCCATGGCAATCACTTCCTGATACATAAACTACGTTATCATTACAGCCTCTATAGTATCTAGCAATTACATCAGCTGGTAATAAGGCTGCTAGATGTCCTATGTGTAGTTGATTATTAGCGTATGGCCATGCGCCTCCTATTAATATATTTCTTTTCATTTTTCCTCCTTAATTACAATATTAACTAATTTTTTAGGAATAGTAATTATTTTTGTAATTTCTTTATTTTCAATATATTTTTTAACATTTTCAATATCTTTAGCAAGTGTTTCCATTTCTTCTTTGTTAGTATTGGTATTAATTACAATTTTTCCTCTAACTTTTCCATTTACTTGAACTACCATTTCATAAGTTTCATTTTCTATTTTATTTGTATCATAAACTGGCCAACTACTTGTTGCTAAAACGTTACCTAAATTATATTTTTCATTTAATTCTTCAGTTATATGTGGTGCGATTGGATTTAACAATAATAAGAATGTACGATAATCTTTTGAAGTAATATTAGGTAATTTTTCTAATTCATTTAATAAAATCATTAAACTAGATACTGCTGTATTATATTTCATATTATCTAAATCTTCGCTTACTTTTTTAATTGTTTGATTAAATAATATTTCTAGTGAGTATTCATCTTTAGTAATTACTTTATCGCCAATTTTAATGATTCTATCAATAAAACGACGACAACCTTTTAATCCTAATTCGCTCCATGATGCTTCTTTTTCATAGTCTCCTATAAACATTTCATAACATCTTAAAGCATCGGCTCCATATTCTTTAATCATATCATCTGGATTAACAACATTTCCTTTGCTTTTGCTCATTTTTTCTCCGTTTGTTCCTAAAATCATTCCGTGAGCAACTCTTTTTTTGAATGGTTCTTTTGTTGGTACTAAATTAATATCATATAGGAATTGGTGCCAGAATCTTGCATATAATAAGTGTCTTGTAGCGTGTTCCATTCCACCATTATAGTAATCAACCATTCCCCAATATTTTAAAGCATCCATTGAAGCAAATTCTTTATCATTGTGTGGATCCATATATCTTAACCAATACCAACTAGAGCCTGCCCAGTTAGGCATTGTATCGGTTTCTCTTTTTGCCATTTTACCGCATTTAGGACATTTTACGTTAACCCATTCTGGAATATTAGCAAGTGGACTTTCTCCTGTTTCCGTTGGTTCATAGTTAGCTACATCTGGTAATAGTACTGGTAAATTATAATCAGCTACATAGCCACAATCTTCACAATTAATAATTGGAATTGGTTCACCCCAAAATCTTTGTCTTGAGAAAATCCAATCTTGTAAACGATAATTTGTTTTTGGTTCACCAATTTTATTTTCTTCTAAATATTTTAACATTTTATCAATTGCTTCTTGTTTATTTAAAATACCATTTAAAAATCCTGAATTGATCATTTTTCCTTCACCAGTATAAGCTTCTTTACTGATATTACCACCTTCAATTACTTGAATAATTGGAATATTAAATTTAGTAGCAAAATCAAAATCTCTTTGATCATGTGCGGGAACAGCCATAATAGCTCCAGTTCCATAATTCATCATAACATAATCAGCAACCCAAATTTCAATTTTTTCATTGTTAAGTGGATTAATAGCGTTAATACCATTAATTTTAACTCCTGTTTTTTCTTTAACAAGTTCAGTTCTTTCAAATTCTGTTTTTTCTTTAGCTTTAATTTGATATTGTTTTATTTCATCTAAATTTTTGATATTGTTTTTTAATTTTTCAATTAATGGGTGTTCAGGAGCAATAACCATAAATGTAACTCCAAATAATGTATCTGGTCTTGTTGTATATACTTTTAAATAATCATCACTTACATCTAATTTAAAGCTTACTTCAGCTCCTTTACTTTTACCAATCCAATTAATTTGAGCTGTTTTTATACGTTCTTGAAAGTCAGTATCATCCAATCCTTTTAATAATTTTTCAGAATATGAACTCATCTTTAACATCCATTGTTCTTTTTCTTTTTGAACAACTTTTGTTCCACATCTTTCACATACTCCTCCTGATGAATCTTCATTTGATAATCCTGTTTTACATTTTGGACACCAATTTATATCTTTTTTTGTTTTGTAAGCTAATCCGTGTTCAAAGAATTTTAAAAATTGCCATTGTGTCCATTTGTAGTATTCTTTATCAGTTGTTGAAAATTCTCTTGACCAATCAAAAGAAATACCTAATGATTTAACTTGATTTTTAAATACTTTAATATTTTCTCTAACTGCATCCTTAGGATGAATTTTATTTTGAATAGCATATTGTTCAGCTGGAGCTCCAAAAGCATCCCATCCCATTGGGAACAATACGTTATATCCCATCATTCTTTTTTTTCTAGCCATTGCATCTAATGCAGTATAGCTTCTAACATGACCAACATGTAATCCACTACCACTTGGATAAGGGAATTCTACTAAATAGTAGTATTTTTCTTTTTCGCTATTATTTGAAGCAACAAATACTTTGTTATCTTCCCAATATTGTTGCCATTTTTTTTCAATTTTATTCATTTCCATTTATTACACATCCTTTTTTTATATAATATTTTCCGATTAAATTATAACTTATTATTAATAGTGGTATTAAGATTAAAAAACCAATTAGTAATTGTAATACTAAATTATCTACTAAATAAGTTCCTAAAAAAGCAGTTGAAATTATAAAAGCATTAGTTAATGCGATTATATTCATAAATTTAGTTACATTTATTTTATTTAAATCTAAATTATATCTTTTAACAAAAAACATAACTTGATTGCTTTTTTTAAATTTTTCTATTTTTTCTTTTTGCAGTATAACCGTTAAGAGATAAAAAAGGTATATTATTGCAAAAGATATTAAAAATATTATAATATACATAATATCACCTTTATTAATTATATCTTTATTTATAATAAAAATCAATGATTTTATTATAACATTAATTAAAAAAGATATAAAGATTTTCCTTATATCTAAAATGATTTATTATTTTACTATATATGGATTAGTACTTGTTCCACTTCCTATTACTAATGTATCTGCTTTTAAGTTAATAACTGGTCGAACATCACGAGAATTGTTTACACCTTCAAAATGAGTAATACCACTACTATTTATACGCCAAGCAAGAGAATTAGTTTTAAAACCTGCTGGTGTCATTGTCCAAAAGTAAGTATTATTATTTAAATAATATGGATATTTTGTTCCTCCGATATACCAACCACCTGCAAATATTGCTTCATCATATGTTATTAATCCAGCATTTATAACTACTTTTCCTTTATTATTTCCATCGTTTATACAATTAAATGTTGGAGTATAATTATCTTTTGTTATGATATTTGCATTTCCAGCGGTATAGTATGTTGCATCATATACTACTTTTGCATTTTCACAAAAATGACCATTTGTAACTACTTTATTTGAATTTTCTTCGGTTATGTTAGTATTAAACCAAGAAATAACTTCATTTTTTAACTCTGAATTTGTATAATACATTTTATCATATGTATCATAATTACTATTAAATACTTTATTTTTAATACTATCTGCTAGTATTATTCTTATACTTCCATCTTCATTTACTCTTACTATTCTAAAATCTAATCCAGCAAATTTTAAATAGTTATTTGTTGGTTGTCCTCGAAAATAATAAGTTTTTTTATCTTCAACACTTTGAGAATATAATCCGCTTTCATCACTTTCTTGCCAAGCATTTGTCCAAGTAATATTATTTCCTTTTATTGTTTCTTTTAATATAATATCTTTTAAGTTTACTACTACTGTTAAATTTATAGTAGATTCAGCTGTTTTTCCATTTGTTCCTGTTGCAACACACTTTATTGTATGATTTCCTGCTTCTAATGAATTTACATTTTCATTTTCACATGTAACCTCCCCACCAGTTACTCCAAAAGTAACATCAAAATATTTTTTAATTTTTTTATTTGTTTCTTTGTTTATAGTAACTGTTTCTTGTTTAGGAGTTATTGTTGGTATAGTATTATCTATTCCATCTTCACTATTTAATAAATTTTCTGAATATTTTGTTTTAACAGCATCGATTACGCCATAACAACTATTTTCTAATGCTTTTAATTTAGCATTTTCTATTACATTAAATATTATTGGTGTGGCTATTAATATTATTATTGCTAGTACTATAATAACTGCTAATAATTCTATTAATGTAAATCCTTTTTTCATTTTTTTAATCCTTTCTAATATTTGTTTTTAAATAGAAAAAAACACAAAGAATTACTAGAATTTATCTAGTATTTTTTGTGTTTTAATGTATGGTTATTTAAATAACTAATACTTTTAAAAAAATTACAAATACTATTTAATCTAACCATACATTCATTCTCCTTATTATTACTAAAATAATAACACATATATTAAAATTTTTCAATAAAATTATTTATTTTTATAATCGCCCGAGTTTGACAGTTTTATTATAAAAAACCTCACTAGATATTGAAAAATCTAGC
>CAZTXU010000015.1:0-20942 GCA_964617705.1 uncultured Muribaculaceae bacterium | reverse complement strand
AAACCAAATGTGGATAATCCACAAACTGATATTGTTGATGTTGTAGATAATGATATAGTTGAAGAGGAAATGGTACCACTATCTATTGAAAATTTAGATTCTGAAGCTGAAAAAATAACAGATTTATTAACAAAAAAGGGTATAGAGGTAAGTTTTGAAGATGTTAGAAGAACTTTATTAATTTTAAATAAAGATTCATTTGCAGAAGATGAGTTTTATTCTTTATATGATGTAGTTACTGATTTTGATAAAGAACCTATTAATCATGTGTTCAATGAAATTACTATATATAATTCTAGTTCTATTTATGATAATAATCCCAATGATTTAGTGAATTTAAAAGTTTTTTGTAGAAATGCAGATGGTTACAAAGTAATTGAAAAATTGAATTATCATTCTAATTTGATTGCTAAAATAGTTGTTGATAATCCTAGAAATCTTGATAGTGAAATAAGAAAAAATTTAGAACCTTTTTATAATCTTTTAGATACTGGACAAATAAAAATAGGTAATGAAGTTTATTCATTAGAAAATTTTGATGATGGAACAAAATCACTAATTTTACAAACCGGAATGTTTGTATATGGTTATGTTAATTTTGCTTGTAAAAGTGATTATTTAACAGAGGATACAAAATCTTATTGTGATGATGTTAAATCTCTTTGTTTTATAGTTTGTTCTAGTTCTTACAATCATATATTAGATGAATCAATATCAAAAATTGGTCAAAAAACAAGATAATTAATTAAAAATGTATAAATTACTAAAAACTAATCATTATTAAATAGGTGAAACATGAAAAAGACAATATTTTATATAATGATAGTTGTAGTAATTTATTTTTTAATAGGTACTTTTACAAGTTATGCTATACCAAATGCTAATATAAGAATTAGAGTAATAGCTAATTCTGATAGTAATTATGATCAAAATATAAAATTAAAAGTAAAAGAAGAAATACAATATGATTTATATAATTTATTAAAAGATACAAAAGGAATTGACGAAGCTAGAAAAATAATTAACAATAACTTGACAGATATTGATACCAAAATAGCCAGTGTATTAACTAAAAATAATTACCCATTAGATTATAAAATTAATTATGGATTAAATTACTTTCCTAGTAAAGAATATAAAGGAATTACCTATGAAGAAGGTTATTATGAATCACTAGTAATCACACTAGGAGAAGGGAAAGGTTCCAATTGGTGGTGTGTATTATTCCCGCCATTATGTTTAATTGAAGCAGAAGAATCAGATGATATAGAATATACATCATATGTAAAAGAGTTATTTGATAAGTATTTATAATATAAAAACTCTTTTTTTTTAAGGAAAAATGGTTTATAATATATATGGTGGTTATGATGAATGATAGTTTTAATTTTATTAAAGATTTAAATTTAAAATGTAATGATAGTGTTGTAGTTGGAGTATCAGGTGGACCAGATTCTATGGTATTATTGCACCTATTAATAAAATTAAAAAAAACAGTTGACATTCAAATAATTTGTGCTCATGTTAATCACAATGTAAGACCAGAAAGTGTTGATGAAGCAAAATTTGTATGTGATTATTGTAAAGAGAATGATGTCATATTTGAAAGTATGGTCATAGAAAATTATGGTGATGATAATTTCCACAACGAAGCAAGAACTATTCGTTATAATTACTTTGAACAATTAGTTTTAAAATATCACGCTAAATACTTATTTACCGCCCACCACGGTGATGATTTAATGGAAACTATTTTAATGAGAATAGTTAGGGGTTCTACATTAAGAGGTTACAGTGGCTTTTCAAGATTAATTGATATGAATGGTTATAAAATAGTACGACCATTAATGAATTTAACTAAAGAAGAAATAGCTTCATATGCTTTACAAAATAATATTAAATATGTTATTGATTCTTCTAATTTAAAAGATAAATATACAAGAAATAGATTTAGAAAGTATGTACTACCACAACTAAAAAAAGAAAATCAAAATGTTCATAAAAAATTTTATGAATTTAGTAAAACTTTATTAGAATACAATGATTATGTTGAAAAACAAACAAAAAAAATAATAAATGAAGTGTGTTTAGAAAATACTATAAATATTCCTAAATTTATAAAACTTGAGCATATTATTCAAATGAAAATAATATATCATATGTTAGAAAACATATATCAAGATGATTTAATATTAATAACTGATAAACATGCTCAAATGATTTATGATGTTATTTTATCTAATAAATCAACTTTAGAAATACATTTACCAAATAATATAGCAGGAATTAAATCATATGATAATTTTTCAATTGAACCAATTATTAATGATTGTTCATATGAAATTGAAATATCTGATTATGTAAAATTACCAAATGGAAAAAGTATTGAAGTTATAAATTATAGCGAAAGTGATGGTAATGATATATGTAGATTAAACACAAAAGAACTAACTTTACCTTTATATATTAGAACAAGATGTGATGGAGATAAAATGATACCTAAAGGAATGGAAGGAAGAAAAAAAATTAATGATATATTTACTGATTGTAAAGTAAATTCCAAAGAAAGAAAAATGTGGCCAATTGTTTTAGATAGTCAAAACAATATTGTATGGTTACCAGGATTAAAAAAATCAAAATTTAATAAAACAAAAGATGAAAAATATGATATAATACTTAAGTATTATTAGGAAAGGAGATTTTATGAATAAAAAAGATATTAAAAGAGGATTAATTCCATATTTCTTTTTATTGTTAATTATCCTTGGCGTTATTTACTTTTATAATATTTCTAATAAAAAAATAAATAATCTTTCTTATGAACAATTTAAAGATGGATTAGATAATAGTGATATTACAGAAGTTGTAATTACTCCAAGAAGTAGTGCTGGGATATATGAAATTCAAGGAAAATTTAAAGATTACGATAAAAATGAAACATTTTATTTAAAAGTACCACTAAGTGAACAATTTGTGGCAAAATTACTAGAAGCAGAGGATACTTATGATTTTAAGATTACAACTCAATCAGATCCAGGTTCAAGTACATTTTTATTATTTTTAGTAAATATATTACCGATGATAGTTATATTAGGTGCAGGTTTTTACTTTGTTACTAAACAAATGGGTTCAGCAAATAAATCAATGGATTTTGGTCGTAGTAGAGCAAGATTAAATGAAAATGCTAATAAGGTAACATTTGAACAAGTTGCTGGTTTAGATGAAGAAAAAGAAGAAGTTGCTGAATTAATTGATTTTTTAAAAAATCCTAAAAAATTCCAAAGATTAGGAGCTAGAATACCTAAAGGTGTTTTATTAGTAGGTCCTCCAGGAACAGGAAAAACTTTACTTGCAAGAGCTGTAGCAGGTGAAGCTAATGTACCATTTTATTATATAAGTGGTTCTGAATTTGTTGAATTATTCGTTGGAGTTGGAGCTAGTAGAGTAAGAGATATGTTTAAACAAGCCAAACACAACGCTCCATGTTTAATATTTATTGATGAAATAGATGCAGTAGGTAGACAAAGAGGAGCTGGTTTAGGTGGCGGACATGATGAAAGAGAACAAACTTTAAATCAGTTATTAACTGAAATGGATGGATTTGGAGCAAATGAAGGAATAATTATTATTGCTGCTACTAATAGACCAGATGTATTAGATCCAGCTTTACTTAGACCAGGTAGATTTGATCGACAAGTACAAGTTAATTTACCAGATGCTAAAGGTAGAGAAGAAATATTAAAAGTTCATGCTATTGGAAAAACTTTTACTAAAGATGTTGAATTAAAAAATATTTCTCAAAGAACTGTAGGATTTAGTGGAGCTGATTTAGAAAACTTATTAAATGAAGCAGCTTTATTAGCTGTTAGAAGAGGTAAAAATGCTATTTCAATGTTAGAAATAGATGAAGCCCATGATAGAGTATTAATGGGACCAGCTAAAAAATCTAAAAAATATACTGAAAATGATAAGAAATTAGTTGCTTATCATGAAGCAGGTCATGCAGTTTTAGGAATTAAATTAGATGGCGCAAATGATGTTCAAAAAATTACCATTATTCCAAGAGGTTATGCTGGTGGATACACTATGATGTTACCTAAAGAAGAAAGATTTACTTCTACTAAAAAAGAATTATTAGAAAGAATAATTGGTTTATTAGGTGGTCGTGTTGCTGAAGAATTAATTTTTAATGAGGTTACTACTGGTGCTCATAATGATTTTGAACAAGCAACTAAAATTGCTAGAGCAATGGTTACTGAATATGGAATGAGTAGTTTAGGCCCTGTTCAATTAGAACAAAATGAGGGTAGTGTATTTTTAGGTAGAGATTATAATAAATCACGTAATTTTTCTGGTCAAGTTGCTTATGAAATAGACCAAGAAATGCGTAAAATAATTGATGAATGTTATAAAAAAGCTGTTGAAATTATTAAAGAAAATAGAGATTTATTAGATTTAATTGCTAATACTTTAATTTCAAATGAAACTTTAACAAAAGAACAAATTGATTATTTAGTTGAACATAAAACTTTACCTCCTGTTATTGATGATGAATTATCTTTTGAAGAGTTAAAAGCACTAGCTAAAGAAAGAAAAATTAAAGGATACACTAAAATGACAAAAGAGGAATTAATTAAAGCTTTAGAGGAATAATTTATTCCTTTTTTTAATAATTAGGTTAAATAAAAAATAGATTATTTGAAATAACCTATAAAATATGAGTATAACAAAAATAATTAATTTTTTAAAGATGAATAAGAAACAAGAGTTTCCTTTTCATAGTAGCCACATTCAAGAGTAGCTATTTTTTTATTAAGTTTTAAATGGTATTTTTTTCTAGAACATTCGTTATAAATAAAATCAGGGATCCTATCAGTTTCCCTACAATTTAAACAAATAGAATCACTAGAATAATCATAATTTTCATTTTCAAATTGATAATCTTAATCTAGTATGTCATCAATAATTATCCTTCTTATATTATTTATTGTAAAAAAAAGATAGGAAATCCTATCTATTGTAAAATTCAACGATTAATGATTCGTTAATATCAGCATTTAATTCGCTACGTTCTGGATATCTAACGTATGTACCTGTCATTTTGTTTTCATCATAAGTAACAAATTCGACTCTTTTGTTTAATGCTTCTAAACTTGATTTAATAACAACCATTTCTTTAGCATTATCTTTAACTGCTATTACATCACCAGGTTTACAAGTATAAGATGGGATATCAACTTTTTTACCGTTAACAGTAATATGTCCATGGTTAACTAGTTGACGAGCTCCACGTCTTGTTGTAGCAAAACCTAATCTGTAAACTAAGTTATCTAATCTGCTTTCAAGAAGTTTTAAGAAATTTTCGCCGTGTACGCCTTTCATTTTGCCAGCTTTTTTGAAGATTGCTTCAAATTGTTTTTCAGACACACCATACATGAAACGAACTTTTTGTTTTTCTTGTAGTTGAACTCCGTAGTTAGATAATTTTTTACCTCTTTTCCCGCCGTGTTGACCTGGGATATTTGGTCTTTTAGCTAGGTCTTTACCATTTTCTAATGTTGAAAATGATAGACGACGAGATTTGCGATTAACTGGTCCTGTATATCTTGACATCTATTTCTCTCCTTTCTTTAAGCTCTAAAAGGTTAATAGTCACTTTATAGGGTGTTTGATTTAAATATTACCACTTTGCAGCTATTTTAAGTAATAACCCCTTAAAGGTAACAACACATTATAAAATTCTAATTAACGCTGCTAGATGCCTCGTATCTACAATTATATTATGTAATAATATATAAGTCAAGAGATAAATTTTAAAAATATTGTTGTTTTTGTATTAAATTGTCAAAATATATGATAAAATTATGATATGAGGTGAAACAAAATGAATTATACCGTTGTTGCTATTACATTTTATATTGTTACTGTTTTAGCTATTGTTTTAGTTTTAAACCTTATACAAGGATTGAAAAATAAAAAATATCGTAAAGTTTTAGATAATTTAGAAGTTGAAAAAAATGTTATTGATAGTACTCCTATTTTATCAGAAATATCAAAAATTAAGTCAATTGTTAAGAATGATAAGTTGGAAGAAAGTTTTAATGAGTGGCAAAAACAATTTGATGATATTAAAAATAATAAGATACCTAAAATTACTGATATGTTATTGGAAGCTGAATATTCTTTATCTCAACAAGATTATCGTTCTGTTTTATATAAAACAGCTAAATTAGAAATGGAAATATACAAAGTTAAAAATACTGCTAATCATTTATTGGAACAAATAAAAGAAATTACTACTAGTGATGAAAGAAATAGAGCAATTATTACTAAATTAAAAACTGATTATCGTGAATTATTTCAAAAGTTTAGTCAAAATAAATCTGAATATGGTGAGATAGCTAATTCAGTTTCTCTTCAATTTGAAAATATTGCTAAAAGGTTTGAAATGTTTGAGAATGCTATGGATAATAATGATTATAATGAAGTTACTCAAATAATTAAATCTATTGATGAGATGTTAAAACACATGCAATTAGTAATTGAGGAAGTTCCATCGGTTGTTTTGATGGCATATAATATTATTCCATCAAAGATAAAAGAGATTAAAGAAATTTATCAAAGGATGATTAAGGAAGGATATCCTTTAGATTATTTGAATGTTAATTATAATATAGATGAAGCTAATAAGAAATTAGAGGATGTTATAAATAGAACTAGGGTTTTGAATTTAGAAGATTGTTTATTTGAATTAAAAGTTTTGTTAGATTATTTTGATTCTTTATTTATTGATTTTGAAAAAGAGAAAAACCACCGTAAGGATTATGAAGAATTAATTGATAATTTTAAAAACAGGTTAAAGAAAATTGATGAATTAATATATGATATTCTATCACAAATTGATGATATTAAAAATGTTTATAATTTATCTAATGATGATATTGAATTATTGAATCAAATTGATAAAGATTTAAAAGTATTGAATGATGATTATAACGTTTTAATATCTCATACAGGAAATAAAACATTTGCTTATTCTAAATTGACTCATGAAATTGAAGGTTTAAGTGTTAGATTAGCTAATATTGAAGATAAATTAGATAATTCATTAGATGCTTTAGGAAGTATGAAAGAAGATGAGGTTAGAGCTCGTCAACAATTAGAGGAAGTTAAAAATATATTGAAAGAATCTAAAAATAAAATTAAAGAATATAATTTACCTCTTGTTCCTAAAAGTTATTATATTGAGTTAAATGAAGCAAGTAGTGCGATTAGAGAAATAGTTAATGAATTACAAAAAAAACCAATTACAATTAGTGTATTAAATACTAGAGTTGATACTGCTCGTGATTTGGTTTTAAAATTATATACTAAAACTAAAGAAATGATGAAAACAGCAATGTTTGCAGAAATGGCTATTGTTTATGGTAATAGATATAGAGTTTTATCTGATGAAATAAATAAAAATTTAACTTATTGTGAATTATTGTTTTATAAAGGTGATTATCAAAAATCATTAGAATTAAGCATTAACACATTAAATAAAATAGAGCCTGGAATATACAATAAATTATTGAATTTTTATGAAAAATAAATTAGATAAAATGTAATTGACTATTGTAAAAAAAGGGTAAAAACCCTTTTTTACGTGTTATACTATTTTCGTTATTTTTCAATATCGTAAAATTTTTTTAATTTCTTCTTTTGTATTATATTTCATTAAATACTAATACTTTTAATAAAAACTACAAAAATAAAGCATTTTAAAATATTAACAAATACCTCTTTATAAAAAATTAAGAGGTTTTAATTATATAATAATAAAATATCTTGTTATACGAAGTTAAATTAAAAATAAATAAACTAGACAATAACCAAAAAAAATATTATAATTATTTAGGTGGTTTAATGAGAGTAATAAGTGGTAAAAACAAAGGAAAAATATTAAAAGGATTCAATATTGAAGGAACTAGACCAACAATGGATAGAGTTAAAGAATCAATATTTGCCTTAATTCAAGATAAAATCAAAGATAGCGTAGTTTTAGATTTATTTGCAGGAAGCGGTCAATTAGGTATAGAAGCTTTAAGCAATTATTGTAAAACATGTTATTTCATCGATAACAACAATATAGCAATTAATACAATATTAGAAAACACAAAAGAATTAGAAAATGCCATAGTAATAAAAAGTGATTACAAAAAATATTTAAATGAAACAAAAATAAAATATGATATCATTATTTTAGACCCACCATATAAAACAAATTATATACAAGAAATTATAAATATAATCGATGAAAAACAATTATTAAACGAAAATGGAATAATTGTATGTGAAACAGATTATCCATTAAAAATAAACAAAAAAACTTACAAATCAAAAAAATACGGTCAAAAATATATTCAAATATATTACTAAACACTATCTAAAAAAAATAATTTATGGTAAAATATATTTATAGAAAAGCGGTGAATAAAATGGGAAAAATAATCGCACTAGTTAATCAAAAAGGTGGAGTAGGTAAAACCACCACTAGTATTAACTTATCTGCGTCATTAGGTGTATTAGAAAAAAAAGTTTTATTAGTTGACTTAGATCCACAAGGAAACAGTACAACAGGAGTTGGAGTAGATAAAGGAAATAAACCTAAAAGTATATATGATTTATTAGTAGATAACGCTACAGTTGAAGAAGTAATAGTTAAAACAAAATTTAAAAATTTATATATCATTCCTGCAACAATTAATTTAGCAGGAGCAAATATAGAATTAATGGAAAAAAGTAGTTTAGATCCAAATTTTAATAAAGCAGGACAATTAAAAAAACATTTAGAACAAGTAAAAGAACAATTTGATTATATTATAATCGACTGCCCATCATCACTTGAAATACTAACAACAAACGCTTTAGCAGCAGCAGATTCAGTTATTATACCTGTTCAATGTGAATTCTTTTCATTAGAAGGTATTCTTCAAATATTAAATTCTATCAGAATGGCTAAAAAGAATTTGAATCCAAATTTAGACATTGAAGGAGTACTACTTACAATGCTAGATAGCAGAACTATTTTAGGATTAGAAGTAGTTGAAGAAATAAAGTCTTACTTCAAAGAACGTGTATACGATACTATAATTCCAAGACTTGTAAAACTTTCCGAAGCTCCAAGTCATGGAAAACCAATCCTAGCATACGATCCAAAAAGTAGAGGAACAATAGCTTACCTTAGTTTAGCTAAAGAGGTGATTGAAAGAAATGGAAAATAAAAAAAGAGCTTTAGGTCGAGGTTTAGAACAATTATTTAATAACGAAAATTTAGATTTCGACAGCATCGAAAAAAAAATATACGAAGGAGCTACTAACGAAGAAATCGTTTATTTAAACTTAACCGATTTACGACCAAATCCTTACCAACCAAGAAAAGTATTTAACGATGATGCTTTAAAAGAATTAGCCGAATCAATAAAAGAAAACGGAGTTTTCCAACCAATTATCGTTAAAAAAAGTATAAAAGGTTATGAAATAATAGCCGGCGAAAGAAGATTTAGAGCATCAATTTTAGCAGGCAAAGAACAAATTCCTGCCATCGTTAGAAACTTTACAGAAGAACAAATGATTGAAATCGCATTATTAGAAAATTTACAAAGAGAAAATCTAACAGCTATAGAAGAAGCACTAGCTTATAAAAATATGTTAGAAAAACTTAATTTAACTCAAGAACAATTAAGCAAAAAAGTTAGCAAAAGTAGAAGCCATATAACAAATATGTTAGGACTTTTAAGACTCCCACAACAAGTTCAAAATATGATTATAGATAATAAATTAACTATGGGACACGCTAGAGCCTTAAGTAAATTAGAAAATAACGATAAAATAATAGAAATGGCAAACAAAATAGTTAACGAAAAATTACCAGTTCGTGAAACAGAAAAAGAAACAAACGAATTTGAAAAAAAAATAAAAATAAGACGCCAAAAAGAAGAAAATAAAGATTATCGCTACGTTGAAGATTTACTTAGAGATAAACTAGATACAAAAGTAAAAATAAAAGATAAAAAAATAGAAATATCATTCAACAATATCGCTGATTTAAACAGAATATTAGAAATTATTGATGTAAAGGAATGATTTAATGGATAAAATTTTAACAAAAGAGATAATCGCTCCTATATGTATTATCATAGGAGCTATTGTTTTAATTACTATTATAAATAAAATAATTAAAAAAATGTTTACAAAAACAAATAATTATAAAAAACAAGAAACTATATTTAAATTAATTGGTAATATAGTTAAATATTTAATTATCATAATATCTATCATGTTAATTTTAGAAGTATATGGTATCGATACAAAATCATTAATAGCTTCACTTGGAATTATTGGTTTAGTTGCCGGATTAGCTCTACAAGATATGATAAAAGATTTAATTGCTGGAATAGTAATTATTTTTGAAAATTCATATAACGTAGGAGATTATGTAACAATTAATAATTTTACAGGAACAATAATAGAATTAGGAGCAAAATCAACTAGAATAAAAGGAGATTTAGGAGAAGTTAAAATAATAAATAATGGTTTAATTACAGAAATAATTAACTATAGTGTTTATGATTTATCAGTTGTTGTTGATATTGATGTTGATTATAAATCAGACTTAAAAAAAGTAGAACAAGTTTTAACAAAATTTTGTAAACAAATTAAAAATCAATTACCAGATGTTACTGGAGAAATAAAATTATTAGGAGTTCAAACATTAAAAGAAAGTGGAATAACCTTTAGAATGGTTGCCCCTGTAAAACCAGGCATGCAATATGCTGTAAAAAGACAATTAAATATGTTAGTTAAATTAGAATTAGATAAAAATAATATAAATATACCTTATCCGCATATGGTGGTTGTGAATGAATAAAGAATATAATTTAAATGATACTGTAATTATGAAAAAACCACATCCTTGTGGTACAAACGAATGGAAAATTATAAGATTAGGTGCGGATATTAAAATTAAATGTTTGAAATGTGGAAGAACAATTATGTTATCAAGAATCGAATTTAACAAAAAATTAAAAAAAGTATTATAGGAGGGTTTATGACTAATAAAGAAAAAAAGACATTTAGTCCAATTATAACCTTATCATTAATAATTATAATTACAATGATAATTACATCAGTTTTATCTCTTTTAAACGTTCAAGGAAATAAAACAATGATAGAAGGAAATAATTTAGAAACTTCAATTGTAGTAATAAATAATATATTTACTAAAGAAGGAATCACTAACTTCTTTAGTAATATAATAACTAATTTTCAATTATTAAAACCATTAGTTTTAATCGTATTATCACTAATGGCTACAAGTATATTAAAAGCAAGTGGATTATTAAAACATATATTCACACCATTAAAAAAAATAAAACCTAAATATATTACCTTAATTGTAGTGTTTATAGGTTTTATATCAAGTTTTATCGGTGAATATAGTTATATAATTTTACTTCCTTTAGTTCCAATACTTTACCAATATTTAAATAAAAATCCTATATTAGGTATAATAACTTTATTTTTAGGAATAACTTTAGGTTATGGAACAGGAATGTTTTATAATTATGAAAATTATATTTTAGGAACACTCACACAACTATCAGCAACATTAGATGTTGACCATACATATAAACATACACTTTATTCTAATATTTATATTATGGTAGTATCAACTATTTTAATAAGTATTTTATTATCAATTATAATTAATAAAAGATTATTACCAAAATATAATGAAAAATATGAATATGAAGACGAATTAACAACATCAAATAAAGGATTAATATTAAGTTTAATTGTTTTAATAGTATCAATAATTATATTTAGTATAACAATTATCCCTAAATTTGGAGGTATTTTATTAGATAGTAGTCAAAATACTTTTGTTGCTAAATTGTTAGGTACAACTTCACCTTTTCAACAATCTTTTGCATTTATATATTTATTAATAGTTTCATTTATGGCTTTAACTTATGGAATGACAACTAAAAACTTTAAAAATAATCACGAATTTGGTTTAGGATTTACAAAAGAATTTAACAAAATAGGATATTTATTTATAATGATGTTTTTATTATCAATATTAACAGGTATTATTGATTGGACTAATATTGGAGTTGTAATAACAACTAAATTAATAGATTTATTAGTTTTACTAAATTTTTCAGGTTTTTCTTTAATTATTTTAGCTTTTATTTTAATTATATTGATGACTATATTAATGCCAAACAATTTACAAAAATGGACTTTAATTTCTCCTTTAATAATTCCTTTGTTTATGAGAGCAAATATAAGTCCTGATTTCACACAATTTTTATTTCAAATAGCAAGTGGTATAGGCTTTAGTTTAACGCCTGTGTTTGTTTATTTTGTGATTATGTTGGGATTAATTCATAAATATAGTGAAGAAGATATAAGTGTATTTAAAACACTAAAATTAATGATACCAATTATATTATTAACAACTTTAATATGGTTATTATTAATAATGTGTTGGTATGTTGTAGGACTTCCAATTGGAATTGGAACATCCATAACGATGTAAGGAGTGATAATATGGGTTTAAAAGCAGGAATTGTAGGACTTCCAAATGTTGGTAAAAGTACATTATTTAATGCTATAACTAAAAAGAAAATTTTAGCAGCTAATTATCCTTTTGCTACAATTGAACCAAATGTAGGAATGGTAATTGTACCAGATAAAAGATTAGATTTTTTAAATGAATTATATCAACCTAAAAGTTTAGTTCCAACAACATTTGAATTTACTGATATTGCTGGATTAGTTAAAGGAGCCTCTTCAGGAGAAGGACTTGGAAATAAATTTTTAAGTCACATTAGAGAAGTAGATGCTATTGTTGAAGTAGTAAGATGTTTTGATGATGAAAATATTATTCATGTTGAAAATATTATAAATCCAGTTAAAGATATTGAAATTATAAATGTAGAATTAATTTTAGCTGATTTAGAAGTAATTAATAATAGATTAAATAAAGTATCTAAAAAAGCCATTATGTCTAAAGATAAAGAAGGATTAAAAGAAGTAGAAATACTAGAAAAAATAAAAGAAGGATTATTAAAAGATTTTCCAATTAGAAGAATGGAATTAGATGAAGAAGAATTAGAAATAATTAAACCATTTAATTTTTTAACTGCTAAACCAATAATTTATATGGCAAATGTTAAAGAAAATGATTTAAAAAAAGATAATGAATATGTATTAGCTGTTAAAGGTTACGCTACTAGTGAAAAAGCTAAAGTAATTAAAGTTTGTGCGAAAATAGAAGAAGAATTAAGTGAATTATCTGATGATGAAAGATTATTATTTCTACAAGAATTAGGAATAGAAGAAGGCGGATTAGATAAACTTATTAAAGCTACTTATAATTTATTAGGATTAGCAACTTATTTTACTGCAGGAACTGATGAAGTTAGAGCTTGGACTTTTAAACAAGGTATGAAAGCCCCACAATGTGCGGGAATTATCCATACAGATTTTGAAAGAGGATTTATTAGAGCTGAAATAATGAGTTATGATGCTTTAGAAAAATATGGTAGTGAGAAAAATGTTCGGGAAGCAGGAAAAATGCGTCTTGAAGGAAAAGATTATATAATGCAAGATGGCGATATTTGTTATTTTAGATTTAATGTTTAACCAAATTAATATTTGGTTTTTTTATCGACAAAATTTTAACAAAAATTTTATTATAATTTAATTAAGTATAAAAACACTTTATTTTTAGAAAAAAACGTTATATTTTTATAAAAAAACAAAAAAATGTTTTTTTATAAAAAATGTGGCATAATGGAAAAAAGGAGAATCAATATGGAATTGTTAAAAGTTGTAGCAGATGGTTTTAAACTTTGTGTAGATAATTTTACTATTTCTTTTGTACCAACGGGAAATAAAACTATTGCAGATAAAGAGTTCGAATTAAAAGAAATAGCTGAAGGATTATATATATATATATATAATACATTAGGTATTATAGGAAAAAATGCTTCTGGAAAAACAACTACTGTTGAATTATTAGCAGTAGTATATGACATTTTTTCAAATTATAGAATAAAAAATTCGATAAATATTTTCAAATTTATTGATAAAACTGTAAAATTAGATGTAACTTTCCACCACCAAGGAGTAATATATAGATATTTAGTAGAATTAGTTAAAGATATAAAATCAGTAGATGATAGCGTTATTTTATTAAAAAACGAAAGATTGTATAAAAGAATATATAAAAAAGCTCATTTAAAAAATATATTTGAATATGATAAATTTGAAGAAGTAAAAAAAGATGTAATTTTACCAGAAGACACATCTATGATTTATTCTTTGTTAAAAGAAATAGAATTGAGAGGTATTTATTGTCCAAGTGATGATTTAATGTATATAAATTATGCTAATGCGTTTAATATATATAAAATGTTGGATAATAATTTATCTATTATTACATCTTTATTAAAAATGCTTGATGAACACCTTGAAAACATTGAAATGTTAAATGATAACAAATATAGAATTATATATACAAATAAAACAAAAAAGAAGTTTCTAATAATGAATTGTATGAAATACTTTCAAGTGGAACAACAAAAGGATTTGGACTTTTTACGTTTGTAGTATATTCTCTTAAAACTGGTGCGGATCTTATTGTTGATGAAATTGAAAATCATTTTCATAAGACATTAGTAGAAAATCTTGTTAATTTATATAAAGATAAATCTGTAAATAAAAAGAATGCAACATTAATATTTACAACTCATTATTGTGAATTGTTAGATTTATTTAGTAGAAGTGATAATATTTATATAAGCAAATATGAAGGAAAAATAAAATTAGAAAACATGCACGAGGATTATAAATTTAGAACTGAATTAAGAAAAAGTAATAAATTTTATAATAACGAGTTTAATACAAATGTGAATTATGATGCTTTAATGAACTTTAAAAAGGAATTAATGTAATGAGATATTTGTTGTTGTGTGAAGGACAAAATGAAGAAGTTTTGTTAAATATATTATTAGATGCAGATTTATTAATATTTACAAGGGATAATCTTATTGGAAGAAGACCATATCCAATAAGGCAATTAAGTAATATTACTATATAATCAGAATTAAAACTTTATGGAAAAGAAACTATAGTTTATAGAATTGGCGATAAACAAAATGATACACTTAAGATACCAAGGGATTTAAAGAATATTGTTTTTAAAGATAAAATATATAAATATTGTACAAAACCAGAATTAGAAATGTTATTAATACTTAATGAGGGACTTGAAAAACAATATGAAAAAGTTAAAAGTTTGGAATCTCCTAAATCTTTTGCAAAAAAGAATATTAAATTTAATGGAAAAAAATATGACCAATCATCAGAATTTTTAAAAGAATATTATGGTGGGAAAAACTCCCAAAAGTTAGTAGATAATATAAAAGTTATAAAAGGCATGAACATGGAGAATTATATTTAGCAGAATTATTAAAATAAAAATATTTAATTGATGGTTCTATATTATTTAGAACCATTTTTAAAAAGGTTTAACATATAATTAAAAAGGGTTTACAAAATTAAATAATTTTGCTATAATTTAAGGCGAGTAAGAAATTTACTCCTTGCTTTTAAAGAAGCCAATAGACCACAAGGAGGTGTGAAAATGCGTAAATATGAAGTTATATTTATTGTAAGACCAACAGTTAGTGAAGAAGAATACAAAAAAGTATGTGAAAAATTTGCTTTAGTGTTGACTGACAATGATGCTAAAATGATTGGTGAAAAAGATATGGGTCAAAAAGAATTAGCTTATGAAATTAATGATTTTAAATCAGGATTCTATCACTATTTTGTAGTTGAAGCAAATAATGATACAGCTATTAATGAATTTGATCGTCAAGCTAAAAATAGCCAAGACATCATTCGTCATATGATTACAAAAATCGAAGATTAAGAAAAGAGGTAAAATATGAACAATGTAATTTTAATTGGAAGGATTACAGCAAAACCTGAACTACGTTATACATCATCAAATTTACCAACAACTAGATTTTCAGTGGCAGTTAATAGACCATATACTAGTTCTAATGGTGAAAGAGAAACAGATTTTATTAATGTTGTTGTATGGCGTAAACAAGCTGAAAATGTTTGTAATTACCTAAACAAAGGTAGTCAAGTAGCTATTGAGGGAAGACTACAAACAAATAATTATACTGATAAAGATGGTAATAAAAGATATTCTATGGAAGTTGTTGCTAATAGTGTTCAATTTTTAGAATCAAAAGCACAAAGTCAAACAAGAGAAAATAATCCAACTCCATATGATTTCGAACCACAAACAAATAGTGTAAATGTTGATGAAGATCCTTTCGCAGATTTTGGCGATAGTGTATCAATCGACGATAATTTTTTAGATTAAGGAGGAAAACATGGCAGAATTCTACCGTAAAAAGAAAAAAGTTTGCCAGTTATGTGCCGGAAAACAAATTGATTATAAAGATATTGAAAGTTTAAAAAAATTCGTTAGTATGGATAAAGGTAAAATATTACCAAGAAGAATAACTGGAACTTGTGCGAAACATCAACGCCAAGTTGCTAATGAAATTAAGAAAGCACGTTTTATAGCAATCTTACCGTTTACTAAAAAGTAGGCGGTTTTTTTAATCATTAAAATCTATACTGATATAAAAAGATGATAAGCAACAAAAAAGAAAAGTTTAAATTTTCAAACAAAAAATATGTTGACTAAAATAAAATGTTATTGTATAATTTATTTAGTTTTGTTGATGAAGAAATTATCCAAGTAGTAATTTAGAATTCTATACAGGAAATTATGGTCACTGACTGAGAGCCATTTTAGAGAGTCTAAATTATGAATTTCAATAATGGAGTCAAATCGTGATGAGCGTTATTCTATAAAGAGCTAAGAAATTAGAACAAAGGTGGTACCGCGGATTTAATAGTGATTCGTCCTTTAGGTTACCACTATTTTTTTATTTTAAGGAGGAAATTATGGAAGAAAAATTAGAAGAAATTAAATTAAATGGTATTAAAGAAATTGAAGAAGTTAAAACAATAATAGAATTACAAGAAGTTTCAAAAAAATTAACTGGTAAAAAAAGTGAATTAAATGAAATTTTAAAATCTATTAGTACATTAACTGATGACATGAAAAAAAATGTAGGAATGAAATCTACAGAAATTAAAAATATTTTTAATAACAAATTAAAAGAAAAAGAAGAAGAATTAATTAATTCTCAAAGTGTCGTTGAAAAACCTTTAGATTTAACTTTGCCAGGAACTAAAGTAGGTACTGGACTTCTTCATCCAATAACGCAAATGTGTTATGATTTAAATGAAGCCTTTTTATCTTTAGGGTTTGAAGTTTACAGCGAAGATGATATCAGTAGTGAAAAATTTGCTTTTGATAATTTAAATTTCCCATCTGATCATCCAGCAAGACAATCAATGGATACATTCTGGGTAGAAGGAACTGAAGAAAAATTAGGTAATGAAAGATTGTGTTTAAGACCACACTTAACTGGTGGTTCTGTTAGATATTTACTTAAACATAAAGCTCCAGCAAGGTTTGTATACCCTGGTAGAGTGTATAGAAATGAAAATACCGATGCAAGACATGAAAGAGCTTTTTTCCAATATGAAGCATTAATAGTTGATAAAGATATTTCGTTTTCATCTGGAATGGTTATGATTCAAACAATTTTAGAAAAAGTATTTGGTAAAAAAATAAACGTTCGTATGCGTGAAGGTTTTTTCCCATTTACCGAACCAGGTTATGAAATTGATATGGAATGTTTAGTATGTGGCGGAAAAGGATGCAAAGTATGTAATCACAATGGCTGGATTGAAGTAATGCCTGGTGGGGTAATTCATCCAAATGTTTTAAAATCAGCCGGATTAAATCCAGAAGAATGGACAGGATTTTATATTAATATTGGCTTAGATAGATTAGTTATGATGCGTTATGGAGTTGATGATGTAAGACTTTTCCACAGTGCGGATTTAAGATTTTTAGAACAATTTAAATAGAGGAGGTTAATATGAAAGTATCATTAAATTGGGTAAAAAAATATATCGATTTACCAAAAGAACTAACACCAAAACAAATAGCTTATGATTTGACTTTAAGAACAGTTGAAGTTGAAGGTGTTGAAAATATAAGTGATAAATTCCACGATATTGTTGTTGGAAAAATATTAGAAGTAAAAAAACATCCAAATGCTGACACTTTAAAAATTTGTATGACTGATATTGGTGAAGAAGTTGTACAAATTGTATGTGGTGGTTCTAATTTGTATGTAGGAGAATATGTTGTTGTATCTAAACCAGGAGCAGAAGTTTTTTGGCACGGTCAAGCTGGTTTAGTAAAAATTAAAAAAACAAATATGCGAGGAGAATCATCATATGGTATGATTTGTGGAGCAACTGAAGTATATTTAGAAAATATTTTCCCACCTAAAGATGAAAGTGAAATAGTTGATTTAAAAGGGTTTGAATGTTATCCAGGACAAAATATAACAGAAGTAATTTGTATGGATGATGTTGTTTTAGATATTGACAATAAATCATTAACAAATAGACCAGATTTATGGGGACATTATGGAATTGCAAGAGAATTATCAGCTATTTATAATGTACCATTAAAAGAATTGCCAAGTTTTAAAATAGAAGAAAATTTACCTAAATATCAAGTAGAAATTAAAGAACCAGAAAAATGTAACAGATATGTTGCTATAGAAATAGAAAATGTTTGTATCAAAGAATCACCAATGTGGATGAAAGCTGCTTTAATAAATGCTGGTATGCGTCCTATTAACGCAATTGTAGATATTACTAATTATGTTATGTTAGCAACTGGACAACCAACACATGCTTTTGATCGAACACATGTTGATGGTAATAAAATAATAGTTAGAAATGCTAAAAAAGATGAAGAATTATTATTATTAGATAACAATACAATTAAATTAACAGAAGAAGATTTAGTAATAAGTGATGTTAATGATGCTATGGCATTAGCTGGTATTAGAGGCGGTAAAAAAGATTCTATTTTAGATGAAACAACTGGTATTGTTTTAGAAATTGCTAATTTTACAGCTAAAACAATTAGAAAAACTGGAAAAAGATTCGATGAAAAAACTGATGCTTCAATCAGATATGAAAAAAATATAGATACTGAAAGAGTTAATCAAGGAATAGCTTTATCGTTACAATTATTTAAAGAATTATTTGAAGAATGTAAAGTAGTTTCTTTTAATGATGTTTATCCTATTAAAACAAAAAGAGAAATAATTGATGTTCCAGAAGAATTTTTAAATGTTAGATTAGGGAAAATATTACCTAAAGATACTATTTTAAAAGTATTACAATCATTAGGATATGATGTTGAATACAATAATAAAACATATCATGTAATAGTTCCTGTATATAGATCGACAGGTGATGTATATCTTAAAGATGATGTAATGGGCGATATTGCAAGAATGCTAAGTTTTGAAAGTTTTGAAGCTAAACCATTAACTATTAAATTTGAACATGCAGTTTTACAAAATAATGTATTGTTAGAACAAAGAATAAAAAAATATTTAGCTTTTAGATGTGGATTTAACGAAATCTTTACATATCCATGGATAGATGAAAAATATATTGATGCTTCTTCAATAGATAAAACTAATTCTATTAAATTAGCCACACCACCTTCACCTAGTGAGTCATACTTAAGAAGTTCATTGATTCCTGGTATGTTAGAAGCAATATCTAAAAATTTAAGATATTATACTGATTTTAAATTATTTGAAATGGCTCAAGTATTTGAAAAAGGTGAATATCATGAATCATCAGAAGAAGAAATTTTGCCAATTCATAAAAAAATGTTAACTGCAAGTATTGTTGGAAAAGATGCTAGTTCAATATTTTATGAATTAAAAGGAGTTTTAGAATCAATGTCAAGTTATTGTCATATGGAATCTATTACTTTAACAAAAGGAGAAAAACCACCTTATGCTGATGTAAATGTATATTTAGATATTGTATTAAGAAATAAAGTTATTGGTAAATTAGGTTTATTGTCTGTAAAAACAATGAATTTATCAAAAATAAAAAGAACTAATGTAGCAGTATTTGAACTTAATTTTGATGAATTAATTCCTTTAACATCTAGGGAAAATAAATTTAAACAGATTCCATTATTACCTTTAATTGAAAAAGATTTATCAATTATAGTTGATGAAAATGTAACTTGGGAAGAAATTTATAATACTATTAAAGGTAAAGTAAAAGAAGTAAAATTTATTGAAGAATATCGTGGTAATCAAATTAAAGATGGTATGAAATCAATTATGTTAAGGGTTATAATTGATAATGGTAATACTAATTTAACATCAGAAGAAATTAATTTAAAATTAGATACTATAATTAGAACTTTAAATAAAAGATGTGGAGCTAGTTTAAGAGAAGAATAAAGAAAGTTTATACTAATATGTGATGATATAATATATAGAAAGGAGAAATTGAGTATGTTTGAAAATTTACCAAAAAATCTAATTGATTTTATTGAATCTGGAGAAAGTACAATAGTTGAATATAAAGAGGCAAAAAAAGGTCTGCCTAGTAGTTTATTTGAAACTGTTTGTTCAATGTTAAATAGAAATGGTGGACATATATTTTTAGGGGTTAAAGATAATTCTGAAGTAATTGGTGTATATAAAGATTACACTAAAAATATGAAAAGAGAATTTGTAGATTTATGTAATAATCCAGAAAAAATTTTTCCAACAGTTCATCTTGATATAAAAGAGTATCTTTATAAAGATAAACATATTTTATATATTTATGTTCATGAAAGTTCAGATGTCCATAAAACAGCAAATAAGATTTATGAT
>CAZTXU010000014.1:0-21303 GCA_964617705.1 uncultured Muribaculaceae bacterium | reverse complement strand
AGGAAAATTTGAAGTAAGTGGAAGTACAAGTGCAATTACAGTAAAACCAAATGTAAGTAGCTTAATAAGTATAAGCGTATCTACTTTCTTTACAGCAATTCAAAATATAAAAACAGAATATGAAATAAACAATGCAGACTCACATATGGTAAAAAATATGGAATGGGGAGCAGTAGCATATCTAAAACAAAGTAAATATGGATTAGGTACAACCGATATTGAAAATAACAATTATTATGAAGATAGGTTTATGACAGGATGTGGTTTAGGGGCAATAGATGATAGCAGTACTGCATCCAATGGTAGTAGAGCTCCTTTACCTGAAGTACAAATTTATTATAGTTCAACATGTAATGCTTATAATACTACAACTGGAATGTTAGCAAGTACAACAGGAAATATTTTCGGGGTATATGATATGTCAGGTGGTGCATGGGAATATGTAATGGGTAATATGTTAAATTCAAGTAATGAGTTTTATTCAAACTATGCTGGTTTCTCAACTGCTCCAGCTAGTAAGTATTACGATACATATAAATATGATGAAGATTATGCAAGTCACGCAAGAGGAAAATTAGGAGATGCAACAAAAGAAACACTATCAACCTTTGGAAGTTATACAGGTGGATGGTATAGTGACTACGCGGGTTTCCAGCACTCGGGCTACTCTTGGTTCCTACGTGGTGGCTATTCCGACGATAGTTTGAATGCCGGTGTGTATGCTTTTGAAAGCAATAATGGTACTTACCTTGATGCCACATCCACCCGTGCTGTCCTAACAGCTCCATAGTTGTAAATTAAATTATAAAAAAATAAAAAAAACATTGTAATAATGTTTTTTTATTTGTATAATAATATTGGTGATAGAATGGAATATAAAATAACAACAAGAGATGAAATGGAAACAATCGAATTAGCTCAAAATTTTGAATCAGAAAAGTTTCCAAATATGATTATTTGCCTAAACGGAGAATTAGGAAGCGGCAAAACAGTATTTACAAAAGGACTAGCTGACGCACTAGGAATAAAAGAAACAATAACATCTCCAACATTTGCAATAATCAAAGAATACGAAGGAGAACTTTCACTATACCACATGGATGTATATAGACTAGATGGTAATACTGAAGGAGTTGGAATAGAAGAATACTTTACTAAAGGTGGAGTAGTTGTAATCGAATGGGCAGATACAATTAAAGATATACTACCAGAAGAAAGATTAGATATAAAATTTAAAGTTTTAGACGAAAATAGAAGAGTTTTATATTTATACCCACATGGAAAAAAATACGAAGAACTATGTGAGGCGGTTATATGATATACTTATTTATTGATACATCATCAAAAAACCTAATCATTTCTATAGTTAAAAATATGGAAATGATTTATTACTTTTACGAAGAAAATATTAAAGAATCATCTAGCAAAATAATGCCTATTTTAGATGAAGGATTTAAAAAAACAAATTTAAAACCAAACGACATAAATAAAATATTTATCGTAACAGGACCAGGCTCATTTACAGGTATTAGAGTCGGTCTAACACTAGCTAAAGTTATGGCTTTTTCCCTTAATATTCCCCTTATTCCCATAAGTGAATTAGAATTATTAAGTACAATTAGTAATAACGATATAATAGTTCCAATGATAGATGCAAGAAGAGGATATGTATTTGCAGGTGTATACGATAACAAATTAAATAATATCAAACCCGATGAATATATTCTAAAGGAAGAATTATTAAACAAAATAACAAATTATGAAATCGTAACAGACGGAAAACCAGATATATTAAAAATAATAAAAAAACACGAAAAAGATGAACCAATTAATCCTCATCTAATAAAACCAAATTATTTAAAATTAACAGAAGCTGAGGAAAATTTAAATGATAAAAGAAAGAACAATTGAAAATATTAATTTAAATGA
The DNA here is from genome assembly GCA_964617705.1 of uncultured Muribaculaceae bacterium. GTDB lineage: Bacteria > Bacillota_I > Bacilli_A > RF39 > UBA660 > Faecisoma. The sequence continues at coordinate 19,374 of CAZTXU010000014.1, read as the reverse complement.
TTACAAACTAACTAATAATCCATTTTCAAAATGTTTAATTTATTTAGAAAATAATACTATAATTGCTTTTATAGATTACAGTATTATATACGAAAAAATAGAAATAAATTATATTTTCGTTAAAGAAGAATACCGAAGAAAAAATATAGCTTCTAAATTACTATCTTATTTAATAAAAAACAATCTAGATAAAGAAAATATAACTTTAGAAGTTAACATAAACAATATAAAAGCTATAAATTTATATAAAAAATTTAATTTTAAAGAAGTTGCTATTAGAAAAAATTATTATGGTAATAGTGATGGAATATTAATGGAAAGGAAGTTTTATGAAAATACTTGCAATTGAATCAAGCTGTGATGAGACGAGTGTATCAATTATAGAAGATGGATACAAAGATATCCAAACAATCATACTATCACAAATTGATATTCATAAATTATATGGTGGGGTAGTACCAGAAATAGCCTCAAGAAAACATATCGAAAGTATAACAATTGTAATTGAAGAAACACTAAATAAAAGCAATTTAACAATGAATGATATCGATGCGATAGCAGTTACTTATGGACCAGGATTAATAGGATCACTACTAGTTGGCGTTATAGCAGCCAAAACCCTAGCATATATTTATAATAAACCATTAATTCCCGTTCATCATATAGCAGGACATATTTATGCTAATAATTTAGAAAAACCAATGGAATTTCCTTTAATTGCTTTAGTAGTAAGCGGAGGACATACCGAATTGATTTATATGAAGGAACACTATTCATTTAAAGTAATCGGACAAACATTAGATGATGCTGTTGGTGAGTGCTATGACAAAGTAGCTAGAGTTTTAGACCTACCCTACCCAGGAGGACCAATGGTCGATAAATTAGCTCATCAAGGATTAGATTCATATGATTTGCCACTCCCTTTAAATGATGATTCTTATAACTTTAGCTTCAGTGGAATCAAATCAGCAGTTATTAACCTTAATCACAACGAACAACAAAAAGGAAATAAAATAAATAAAGAAAATTTAGCGCGTTCATTTCAAAATAGAGTAGTAACAATTTTAACAAAAAAAACCTTAAAAGCCCTAAAAGAATATAACGTTAAAAACTTAATCATAGCAGGTGGAGTAGCAGCAAATAAAGGATTAAGAGAAAGTATGACACAAATGTGTTTAGAAAATAATATTAATCTAACCATTCCATCTACAATATACTGTACAGATAACGCTGCCATGATAGCAGCAGCAGCATATTATGCTTATAAAATAGGTATAAAAGCAGACTTAAATTTAAATGCGTTAGCCAATACAAAATTAAAGGAGGATTATAAATGCGAAACGTCGGAACAATAGTAAGAGGTATACGTACCCCAATAATAAAAGAAGGAGATAATTTAACTAATATAGTTGTTGATTCAGTTTTAAATGCTAGCAAAACAGAAAATTTTAAACTATACGATAAAGATGTAATAGCCATAACCGAAGCCGTAGTAGGAATCTCACAAGGAAATTACGTAACAGTTGACGATATAAGTCAAGACATTAAAAACAAATTTAAAACAAAACATTTAGGAGTGGTATTTCCAATATTAAGTAGAAATAGATTTTCAATGATTTTAAAAGGATTAGCTAGAGCAAACGAAAAAATAACTTTACTTTTAAGTTATCCATCTGATGAAGTAGGAAATCATTTATTTGATGAAAATTTACTATTTGAAAAAGGAATAGATCCATATACTAGAGTATTAAATTATAACGAATATAAAAACTATTTCAACGGTATAGTTCACGAATTTACAGGAATAGATTACGTTGATTACTATAAACAATTAATCGAAAGTGAAAACTGTGAAGCAGAAATAATTTTTAGTAATAACCCAAAAACAATTTTAAATTATACAAATGAAGTTTTAGCTTGCGATATTCATACAAGATTCAAAACAAAACAACTATTAAATTGTTTAGGATTAGATGATATCCTAACAACACCTATTAATGGAAGCGGTTTTAATCCAAAATATGGATTATTAGGTTCAAATAAATCAACCGAAGAAAAATTAAAATTATTCCCTAAAGATGGAGATAAATTAGTTTTAGATATTCAAAAACAAATATACGATAAAACTAATAAAAAAGTTGAAGTTATGGTTTATGGCGATGGAGCATTTAAAGACCCAGTCGGAAAAATTTGGGAATTAGCTGACCCAGTTGTTAGCCCATTTCATACCGACGGATTATCAGGAACACCTAATGAAATAAAATTAAAATACGTTTCTGATAACAAATTTGCTTCATTAAAAGGAGAAGAACTAGCAAACGCTATTAGAAATGAAATTAAAACTAAAGAAAATAACTTAAAAGGACAAAACATAACCCTAGGAACAACCCCAAGACAAATAACCGACCTTTTAGGTTCATTATGCGATTTAACAAGCGGTTCAGGAGATAAAGGCACACCAGTAGTTTTAGTCCAAAGATACTTTACTAATTATTCCGAAGAATGATAAAATTCATTCTTTTTTATTGCCGAAAATATGTTTGTATGATATACTAATTATAACTAAAAAATTAGAAATGAGAGATAGTATGGATAAAATAATAATAAAAGGTGCGAGAGAAAATAATTTAAAAAACATTGATTTAGAATTACCTAAAAATAAATTAATCGTTATGACAGGAGTAAGTGGAAGCGGTAAAAGTAGTTTAGCATTTGATACAATTTATGCCGAAGGACAAAGAAGATATGTTGAAAGCCTATCAGCCTATGCTAGACAATTTTTAGGAGGAACCGATAAACCCGATGTTGACAGCATCGAAGGATTATCCCCAGCTATCAGTATCGACCAAAAAACAACCAATAAAAATCCTAGAAGTACAGTTGGAACAGTTACAGAAATATACGACTACTTAAGACTTTTATACGCTAGAATAGGTATTCCTTATTGCCCTAATCATAATATTCCAATCTCTAGCCAAAGCATAGAAGAAATGACAAACCAAATTATGGAACTAAAAGAAAATACCAAAATAAAAGTACTAGGAATAGTTGCAAACGGAGAAAAGGGAACCCATATCGATTTATTAAATAAACTTAGAAGTGAAGGATATGCAAGAGTAATAGTTGATAATAACGAATACGAATTAGAAGAAGAGATTATATTAGAAAAAACAAAAAAACACACAATTAAAGTTATCGTAGATAGATTAATTATTAAAGAAGGAATCAGAAGTAGATTATATGAATCAATTGAAACAGCTTCAAAATTAGGAAAAGGAAAAGTAATCATCGATGTTTTAGGCAATGAAGAAATACTAATGAGCGAACACTACGCTTGCCCATTTTGTGATTTTTCAATACCAGAACTAGAACCTAGAATGTTTAGCTTTAACGCCCCTTATGGAGCATGTAGCGATTGTAAAGGATTAGGAGTTAAACTAAAAATAGATGAAGATTTAATAATACCAAATAAAGATTTAAGCATAAATGAAGGAGGGATTATATCTTTAAATTTAGAAGATGGAAATATTTATTCAACCCAAATAAATACTTTAGCAAAATATTATAATATTGATTTAAATAAACCAATTAAAGACTTAAAAAAAGAAGAACTAAATATTATCTTATATGGTTCAAAAGATATATTAGAATTTAATTATACATCAAAAAATGGAAATACTAGAACATCTAAAGATTACTTTGAAGGAATTATAACTAATTTAGAAAGAAGATACATTGAAACAAAAAGTGGTTGGATAAGAGATTGGATTGAAAACTTTATGACCGAACTTCCTTGTCCTACCTGTCATGGTTCAAGATTAGATGATTCAATATTATCAGTTTTAATCGATAACAAAAATATTTACCAACTAACCCAAATGAGCATAAAAAAATTAAAAGATTTTTTAGAAAATTTAAAATTAAATAAAGAACAAACAAAAATAGCCGAATTATTAATTAAAGAAATATTAAATAGATTAAATTTCTTATTAAATGTTGGTTTAGAATACCTAACCCTAGATAGAGTAGCAGGAACACTTTCAGGAGGAGAAGCAAGTAGAATTAGATTAGCTACCCAAATAGGTTCACGATTAACTGGAGTTTTATATGTTTTAGATGAACCAAGCATAGGATTACATCAAAGAGATAACGAAAAATTAATTAATTCAATGTTAGAAATGCGTGATTTAGGAAATACTTTAATCGTTGTCGAACACGATACCGATACCATGTTAGCAAGCGATTATTTAGTCGATATAGGACCACTCGCTGGAACTCACGGAGGAGAAATAGTAGCTTGTGGTACCCCACAACAAGTAATGGATAACCCTAATAGTTTAACAGGAAAATACTTAAAAGGAATTGAAAAAATAGAAGTTCCTAAAACAAGAAGAAAAGGAAATAAAAAATATTTAGAAATAATTGGAGCTAAAGAAAATAATTTAAAAAATATTAATGTAAAAATACCTTTAGGAAAATTTGTCTGTGTGACAGGAGTAAGTGGAAGTGGAAAAAGTACTTTAGTAAACGAAATTATATATAAAGCAGTATCTAGTAACATATATAAATCAAAAGATAAACCAGGAGAATATAAAAAAATAAAAGGATTAGAAAATATCGATAAAGTTGTTCATATATCACAAAATCCAATCGGAAGAACCCCAAGAAGTAATCCAGCAACCTATACAGGAGTTTTTGATGATATTAGAGACGTATTTACTAATACAAAAGAAGCAAAAATAAAAGGATATGATAAAGGAAGATTCTCATTTAATGTTAAAGGTGGTAGATGTGAAGCCTGTTTTGGAGATGGCGTAAAAAAAATAGAAATGCACTTCTTACCAGATGTTTATGTTCCTTGCGAAGTATGCCATGGAACAAGATATAATAATGAAACATTAAGTATTAAATATAAAGATAAAAGTATATATGATGTTTTAGAAATGCGAGTTGAAGAAGCCTATAAATTCTTTGAAAACATTCCTAAAATTAAATCCAAATTACAAGTATTAATAGATGTAGGATTAGATTATGTTAAATTAGGACAAAGTGCTCCTACCTTATCAGGAGGAGAAGCAGGAAGAATCAAATTAGCCAAAGAACTACAAAAAAAACCAACAGGTAAAAGCTTATTTATTTTAGATGAACCAACAACAGGTTTACATATTCATGACATAAAAAAATTATTAAATATACTAAATAGAATTGTTGATAATGGCGATACTGTTTTAGTAATCGAACACAACCTAGATGTTATTAAAGTAGCTGATTATATAATAGATTTAGGACCAGAAGGAGGAGAATTTGGTGGTGAAGTAATAGCTCAAGGCTCACCAGAAGAAATAACTAAGATAAACGAAAGTTATACCGGACAATTTTTAAAAAAATATTTATAATTTAAAAATTTCTATTGAAAAAAATTTCATAAGGTTATATACTTATAATAATAAGGAGGATAACATGAAAGAAAACGAAAAAATTTATACAGTAGCAGGAGCCATACTTTTTGCTCTAATAATTTTAATAACTGCCTTATTATTACCAAAAAAAGATATTAGTTATAGTGTTACTTTTAAAAACGATAATACTATTTATCTAACATCTGATATTGCTCAAGATAAAACTGTTACTAAACCAAACGATCCAGTAAAGGAAGGATATAATTTTTTAGGTTGGTATTATAATGATACATTATACGATTTCACAAAACCTATAACCGGAAATATTGAATTAGAAGCAAAGTGGGAGGAAATAAAAGTTCAAATCTACACTGTAACTTTTGATACTGACGGTGGGAATACAATTGAAAGTATCGTTGTAAATGAAGGAAGTACAATAACAGAAACAATACCAACAAAAGAAGGATATAACTTTTTAGGCTGGTATTATAACGATGCTGAATTTGATTTCACAACAAAAATAGAAAGTGATATTACATTAAAAGCAAAATGGGAAGAAACAAAACAAACTAGCTCAGAAGAAAGTAAACCTACAACTCCAGTAACAAAAAAATATACTGTTAAATTTGATTCAAATGGAGGAAGTAAAGTTTCAAATCAAACTGTTGAAGAAAACAAAACAGCACCAGAACCAACCAATCCAACAAGAACAGGTTATACTTTTAAAGGCTGGACTTTAAATAATCAAACATACGATTTTAGTAAACCAGTTACAAAAGATATTACATTAAAAGCAAAATGGGAAGAAATAAAACAAACTAGCTCAGAAGAAAGTGAACCCACAACTCCAGTAACAAAAAAATATACTGTTAAATTTGATTCAAATGGAGGAAGTAAAGTTTCAAATCAAACTGTTGAAGAAAACAAAACAGCACCAGAACCAACCAATCCAACAAGAACAGGTTATACTTTTAAAGGCTGGACTTTAAATAATCAAACATACGACTTTAGTAAACCAGTTACAAAAGATATTACATTAAAAGCTAAATGGGAAGAGATTATTACTTACAAAATTGAATGGAAAAAAATAGATACTAGTTCAATTGGAGAATATTACTTATATATTATAGATTCAAAAGGCAGATATGTAAGTGGTAAAGTAGAAATAACTACAATTGATGACGAAACTGATACTAAAGACGTACCTTCAACAGGTTTAATGTTAATAAAAAGTGAAGTTAAATCCGCAAAAGTAAAAAGTGTAGATTAGGAGTAAAATTATAAAAAACTGATATATAGATTTTAATTTCTAAATATCAGTTTTAATTTTAACTACTTTTTCAGCAGTCTCCTTAAAAAGTATCTTTTTTTGATTATTTAATTTAAAACATTATTTTATTGTGGTTTTAAACTGAAATGTATAAGATAGTAGAAGAATTAATTAAATAAAAAATACTTTTTTTATAAAATAATTAACAATCGTATAAAATTTGTATATTCTATAAAAGAGATATAAAATAAAGTTACTTTTGTTGATTTAATTTTTTAAATATAGTATAATGCTATAGTATTGGAGGTTATAGAATGTTAAAAACACTATTAAAATCAGTAAGAGAATACAAAAAAGCTACCATATTAACTCCTACTTTTGTTGCTTTAGAAGTTATTATGGAAGTACTATTACCATTTATAATGGCATTATTAATAGATAATGGAATCGAAAAAGGTAATATGAATGTCATATATAAATATGGAATACTATTATTATTTTTAGCTTTATTAAGTTTATTATTTGGTTATTTAAGTGGAAGATTTGCATCTATTTCATCAAGTGGATTTGCTAAAAACTTAAGACATGATATGTATTACAAAGTACAAGATTACTCATTTGCTAATATAGATAAATTTCAAACATCAAGTATTATTACTAGATTAACAACCGATGTAACAAATGTCCAAAATGCTTTTCAAATGATGACAAGAATTGCTGTAAGAGCCCCATTAATGTTTACTTTTTCCTTAATTATGGCATTTAATATAAATGCTAAAGTATCATTAATTTATTTAGTTGTCGCACCTATTTTATTGATTGGATTATTAATAATTGCAAGAAAAGCAAAACCACAATTTGAAAAAGTTTTTAAAACTTATGATGAATTAAACAATACTGTTCAAGAAAATATTCGAGGAATTAGAGTAGTAAAATCATTTGTTCAAGAAGATTATGAAAAAAGTAAATTCAATAAAATATCAAATAAAATATATAATACTTACGTAAAAGCTCAAAAAATGGTTATTTTAAATAGTCCATTAATGCAAATATGTATGTATACATGTATTATATTAATTTCTTGGATTGGTGCGAAATTAATTGTAAATGGAACAATGACAACAGGAGAATTAACAAGTTTTATAACATATACATCAACAATATTATCAAGTTTAATGATGCTTTCAATGATATATGTTATGTTTATAATTGCAATACCATCAGCTGAAAGATGTTTAGAAATTATAAATGAAAAAGTTGACTTAGAAAATCCAATTTATCCAATAAAAGAAATAAAAGATGGAAGTATTAAATTTGAAAAAGTTGATTTTAGTTACGTTAAAAGTGAAGACAAATTAGTATTAAAAGATATCAATTTAGACATTAAATCAGGAGAAACAATTGGAATAATAGGAACAACAGGTTCAGCTAAATCCACTTTAGTTAATTTGATTCCAAGATTATATGACGTAACAAAAGGAAGAATCTTAATAGGTGGAGTTGATGTTAAAGAATACGATCTTAAAACATTAAGAGATAAAGTATCAATGGTTTTACAAAAAAATGTCTTATTTAGTGGTACAATTAAAGAAAACTTATTATGGGGCAATGAAAAAGCTTCAATGGAAGATATAATAAGAGTTTGTAAATTAGCTGAAGCAAGTGAATTTATAAACAATTTTGAAGACAAATATGATACCTATATTGAACAAGGCGGGACTAATGTATCAGGTGGACAGAAACAAAGATTATGTATAGCAAGAGCCTTATTAAAAAAACCTAAAATAATAATTTTAGATGATTCAACAAGTGCTTGTGATACAAAAACAGATTCTTTAATAAGAAAAAATTTCAAAGAATATCTTCCAAAAGTAACAAAAATAATTATTGCTCAAAGAATATCAAGTATTGAAGATGCTGATCGAGTAATCGTTTTAAACGATGGTAAAATTGATGCTTTTGATACACCTTCTAATTTGTTAAAAACAAATAAAATATATCAAGAAGTTTATAATTTACAAGTAAGGGGTGATGATAATGCCACCAATTAAAAATTCATTCGCTAAAAAACAACCAATAAGTAAAGATACAATAAAAAGATTATTAAATATAATAGTATCTAAACACAAATTATGGTTACTAATTATCTTAATATGTATTATTATAAGTGGCGTTGCTAGTGTAGCAGGACAATTATTTTTACAATCATTAATTGATGATTACATTAAACCTTTATTATTAGATGAAAATCCAATTTTTACAAATTTATTGAAAGCTTTAATTAGTATTGCTTTAATATATTTAATGGGTGTTATATCTACATATATATCAAATAGATTATTAGTTAATATCTCACAAGGTGTTTTAAAAGATATAAGAGATAAAATGTTTTCTCATATGCAAACATTACCAATAAAATATTTTGATACACATACTCATGGCGATATCATGAGTCATTATACAAATGATACTGATACATTAATGCAAATGATTAGTCAAAGTATCCCTAATTTAATATCATCAGTTATAACTTTAATAGCTGTATTATGTGGTATGTTATATTTAAGTGTTGTTTTAACTTTAATTGTAATATTAGGAGTTTTTGTAATGCTTATGGTAAGTAAAAAAGTAACTACTAAAGCAAGTAAATATTTTATTGAACAACAAGAATCATTAGGAAAATTAAATGGTTATATTGAAGAAATGATTGAAGGACAAAAAGTAATTAAAGTATTTACACACGAAGATATAGCTAAAAAAGATTTTGATAAAGTAAATTCGACGTTATGTGAAAATGCTACAAAAGCCAATATATATGCCAATACTCTAATGCCAATTATGCACAACATTGGAAATATTGTCTATGTTGTAATTGCTATAATTGGAGGAATTTTAGCTTTAAATTATGATAGTATTTCATTAGGGTCAATCGCATCATTTTTATCTTTATCAAAAAGTTTTATGAATCCTATAGGTATGATGGCTCAACAAGTTAATTCAATTATTGTAGCTTTAGCCGGAGCAAGTAGAATCTTTAGTTTAATGGATGAAATAAGTGAAGAAAATAATGGTAAAATTAAATTAGTTTATGTAACATCTAAAAACAATAAATTAATTGAAAGTAATGAATATACTGGTCATTGGGCTTGGAAATTACCAAATAAAGAATTAATAGAATTAAAAGGTGATGTTAGGTTTAATAACGTAACTTTTGGTTATACAAATGATAAAATGGTTTTAAAAAATATTAGTTTGTATGCTAAACCTGGTCAAAAAATTGCTTTTGTTGGAGCAACTGGAGCAGGAAAAACAACTATTACTAATTTGATAAATCGTTTCTATGATGTTGTTGATGGAATTATTACTTATGATGGAATAGATATAAAAGAAATTAATAAAAAAGATTTAAGGAAATCATTAGGAATAGTTTTACAAGATACTAATTTATTTACAGGAACAATTATGGAAAATATTCGTTATGGTAATAGAAAAGCAACTGATGAAGATTGTATAAATGCTGCTATTTTAGCTAATGCCGATAGTTTTATTAGATTATTACCAGATGGTTATGATACTATTTTAAAAGGAAATGGTTCTAATTTATCGCAAGGACAAAGACAATTACTTGCTATAGCAAGAAGTGCAGTTTTAAATCCTCCAGTAATGATATTAGATGAAGCAACATCTAGTATTGATACAAGAACTGAAAAGATTGTTCAAGATGGTATGGATAGTCTTATGGAAGGAAGAACAGTTTTTGTTATTGCTCATAGATTATCAACAGTCAGAAATTCTAAAGCTATTATTGTTTTAGAAAATGGTCAAATTATTGAACGTGGAAATCATGAAGAATTATTAGATTTAAACGGAAAATATTATGAATTATATACAGGATCATTTGAATTAGAATAATTATATTAACTATTAATAAAGTAGATTTGTTAATAGTTTTTTAATATATGAAAGTATACAAAAAAATGTTCGTTTTAGTATTGACTTTTATAAAAAAATAATTTATAATTGAATTGTAGGAATTATCAAGGAGGAAATATGACAAAAACAAATGACAATAAAACTTTAGAACAAGTTCTAGCAGATATAGAAAAACAATTTGGAAAAGGTTCTGTTATGAAACTTGGCGACAATGAAAAAAGAGAAATTGATGTTATTCCAAGTGGTTCAATATCCCTAGATTTAGCTTTAGGTATTGGTGGATATCCAAAAGGAAGAATTATTGAAATATATGGTCCTGAATCAAGTGGTAAAACAACATTTGCTTTACATGCTATAGCAGAAGCACAAAAATTAGGTGGTAAAGTTGCATTCATTGATGCAGAAAATTCATTAGACCCACAATACGCTAAAAAATTAGGAGTTAATATTGATGAACTATTATTATCTCAACCAGACAATGGAGAACAAGCACTAGAAATTTGTGAAGCACTAGTAAGAAGTGGAGCAATTAGCGTTATTGTTATTGATTCTGTTGCCGCTTTAGTACCACAAGCAGAAATCGAAGGAGAAATGGGTGATACCCACGTTGGATTACAAGCAAGACTTATGAGTCAAGCCTTAAGAAAATTAGCAGGAGTTATCAATAAAACAAATACAATTGCAATTTTTATTAACCAATTAAGAGAAAAAGTAGGAGTAGCATTTGGTAACCCAGAAGTAACTCCTGGTGGTAGAGCACTAAAATTTTATTCTTCTGTTCGATTAGAAATTAGAAGATCAGATGCCATTAAACAAGGAAATGATATAACTGGTAACAAAACCAATATAAAAGTTGTTAAAAATAAAATGGCCCCACCATTTAAAACTTGTTCAGTTGATATCATGTATGGTGAAGGAGTATCACATACTGGAGAATTAGTTGATTTAGCTTCAGAAATTGGTATATTAGATAAAAGTGGAGCTTGGTATTCATATAATGGAGAAAAAATAGGACAAGGAAAAGAAAACGTTAAAGAACTATTTAAAAAGAATACTAAATTACAAGAAGAAATAGATAAAAAAGTTCGTGAACACTACGGATTAAAAGTAAACACAAAAAAAGAAAAGGAAGAAAAATGATTCTTCCTTTTATTATGACCAAACCCTTACAACATCACAATTTCCACTTTCAGGAGTTGGATTAGGTAAATCCATTTTAACAATAAGTGGTATTTTAAATGCTTTACCAAATGCCATACAAGTACCAGGTTGTAAACCTTTTTGTTTTTCAATGATTTCTTCACTAATATTTGGTAACATCTTTTTAATATAATCAACATCTAAAGGATGATTAATTTTAAATATCATAAAATTAGCCATTTGTGATATAACAGTATCAGATATTTCAACTGGTCTTTGAGAAATTAAATTCAATAAAGTTCCATATTTACGTCCCTCTTTCGCAATACGTTCAAATATATTATACCCTAATAAATAATTATCATTATCTTTTTGAACATATCTGTGAGCTTCTTCTAAAAATATATGGAAAGGAATAGAAGCTCTATTAGGTAAATTTTTAGTAAAATTAAATAACATTTTACAATATAATTTTACAACAAATTTACCAAACCAATCATCTACTTCTTCTAAATTAAAATTAATAATTTGAGCTTTACGATTATTTTTACTTATCAATGAAGCAATATAATTATCCTTTGTAATGTAATTATCATATTTAAAATAATCATGATAATAACTAGTTATTATTGAATGTAGTCTAACCTTCATAACAACCGCATTAGCGTACATTCTTTCATTGTGAATAACACCTTCACTAATTAATGTAAAATTAAGAGCTTTTTCTAAATCAGTTAAAGTATAAAAACATTCTGGTAATTCTTCATATTCTTCTAAAGAATCGTCAATAAAACTACTTACATAATTTGAAAGTAAAACACTTTCCGAAAAATTATCCTTATTGTCAATTAGAAAACATTCCCTAAATTTTCTTGTATATCCAATACCAGCAACTGGAGCTTCCATATTAAATTGTGGAGTTGTACAAGAATTAAATATGCCAAAAACATCATTTCTTTTACTGCTCGCACTTTGATTAGTAAATAATATATTCATAATAGCTTTAGCAATTAAATGATTTTTATATTTAAGAGCTAAAGTATCATCCGATGCGAATATTTTAACTAATCTAGTCATTTGTTCAATAATTGGAAGTTGAGAATGTTCAGTCGCTGATAATAGAATTGCTAAATCATCATTGTCTAATAACCATACAGGTATTCTTAATAACTCACCATCAGTATCTTTTTTATTAGTTGTATAGTATTTAAATTGATAATTAGGATTTATACTACTAAAATTACTAAACGCATTGTGGTATTCCCCATAAGCATCAAATAACATAATATTTGCTTTATAAGGAACATAATTTGGATCAGAAAATAAATTTTGTAATAACTTCGCCACACCATAAGATTTACCAAAACCACTATTACCAAAAATAGCCATATGATGAGAAAATAAATCATTTACATTGATTGAAATAGGATATTTATTGTATAAAGGACTTGTTCCTAATTGAAAATCACCCTTATTATTAGTACCCATAATTACTTTTAATTCATTAGAATTTATCAATCTAACATTAGAATTTAATGAAGGTTTCCTTAAAATCCCACCAATAAACTTCTCACCAATAATTTCACCTAAAAATCTAACTTTGATTAATTCTTTACTAATATCATCAACCTCAGCTAATATTTTTTTATTAGAATCTTCAATAATAATGTGCATGTTCATTAAATCTCCAACATTTCCTGAAACATTAGAAATATGAGCTGAATTATTACTAATATAAACTATTTTTCCTAACATAATCTCACCTCTATTGTTAATTACTATTTTACAATATTTTTATAAAAAATACTAGAGTTATTTTGTAAATGTTCTTTTATTTTTTATTTCCATTTTAAAATAACTTGACTTATTAACCTGAAACCTTTAAAATATTATATAGGGATAACCCTAAAATGGAGGTAATATATGGAACTTAATACTATTATGTTCGCCATTTTATTTATATTAGGACTTTTTGTTGGATTAACCATTATGGTTATTATCAATTCTCTAAAAGAAACTAGAGCCGCTAAAAGAGCAGAAGAAATTTTAGAAAAAGCTCAAAAAGATGCTGAAAAAATTAAAAGAGATAACATTTTAGAAGCAAAAGAAGAATCACACAAGTTAAAGATAGAAACAGACAAAGAAATAAAAGAACGAAAATTAGAAATAAAAGAATTAGAAGATCGTTTAAATACAAGAGAAAATAATATTGATAAAAGAGACCAAACTTTAACTAATCGTGAGCAAATGCTAGAAGAAAGAGAAAATAATTTAATAAGTAAGCAAAGAGAAATTCAAAAAGAAAATGATAAAGTGGAGGAAATAAAAAAACAACAAGTTGATTTACTAGAAAAAATAGCAGGATATTCAAAAAACGAAGCAAGAGATTTAGTTATGAAAAAGGTTGAAGAAATGATGAACCTTGAAATAGCTGCTTATATCAAAGACCGTGAGACAGAAGCAAAAATGGAAGTTGATAAAAAAGCCAAAGGAATGCTTGTTTCCGCAATGCAGAAATATGCTGGTGACGTAGCAGGAGATCAAACTGTTACAGTTGTAAATCTACCAAATGATGATATGAAAGGTCGTTTAATAGGTAGAGAAGGAAGAAATATAAGATCAATTGAAGCAGTTACAGGAGTTGATTTAATTATTGATGATACTCCAGAAGCAATTGTTTTATCAAGTTTTGATCCATATCGACGTGAAATCGCACGAGTTACAATAGAAAGCTTAATTAAAGATGGAAGAATCCATCCAGGTCGTATTGAAGAAATATATGATAAAACAGCTAAAGATATGAAAAATAAAGTATTAGAATATGGGCAAAGTGCTTTATTTGAATTAGGAATTACTAAAATGGAACCAGAATTGATTGAATTAATCGGTAAATTACATTTTAGAACTAGCTATGGACAAAATGCTTTAACTCATTCAATTGAAGTAGGTCATTTAGCAGGAATTATGGCTGCTGAATTAGGAGAAAATCAATTACTAGCTAAAAGAGCAGGATTATTACATGATATTGGAAAAGCTATTGATCATGAAGTAGAAGGAAGCCATGTTGAATTAGGCTCTAATTTAGCAAATAAATACAAAGAAAATGAAGTAGTTATCAATTCAATTGAATCCCACCACGGAGATAAAGAAGCAACAAGCGTTATATCAGTATTAGTTGGAATTGCTGATGCCTTATCTGCTTCAAGACCAGGAGCTAGAAATGATTCATTAGAAAATTATGTTCAAAGATTACAAGACCTTGAAAGAATTGGAAATGAAATAGAAGGTGTTGAAAAATCTTATGCAATGCAAGCAGGTCGAGAACTTAGAGTTATTGTAAAACCAGATAAAATCGATGATGCAGCAAGTTTTAAAGTTGCAAGAGATATCAAAAACAAAATAGAAGAACAATTACAATACCCAGGAACAATAAAAGTAATTGTTATTAGAGAAACAAGAGCTCAAGAAGAAGCAAAATAGTTGACATATAATAAAAATGTGTTACAATGAATTAAAAGCAATGAAAAGGACATGATTATTAAGTAGTGTTTAAAGCGAGTTAGGGATGGTGTAAGCCTAATAAATAACCTTAATTAATTACTACCTTGGAGCTGTATTTTTAAAAGAAATACCGGGGAACCGTTATCTAAATTAAGTACTAATTAGGATGGTACCGCGTTTTTCGCTCCTTTATTTTAAGGAGCATTTTATTTTAAGGAGGAAATTATGCAAAGTATTAAAGAAGATGCAAGATTAAGTATCGTAAACCACAGTTGTGCCCATTTACTCGCACAAGCTGTAAAACATTTATATCCAAACGCAAAGTTTTGGGTTGGACCAGTTATAGATGAAGGATTCTATTATGATATCGATTTAGGAGAAGAAGTAGTAAAAGTAGAAGATTTAGAAAAAATTGAAAAAGAAATGAAAAAACTTTCTAAAGACGGAAAAAGAATTTATCGTGAAGAATTAACAAGAGAAGAAGCATTAAATAAATTTAAAGATGATCCATATAAAATTGATTTAATCAATAATATGAGTGATGATACTATTATTTCTTGTTACACACAAGGAGACTTTACCGACCTTTGTCGTGGTCCACACGTTGAAAGCGTAAAAGAATTAAAACATTTTAAATTGTTAAAAGTAAGTGGAGCATATTTTAAAGGAGATTCTAAAAATAAAATGTTACAAAGAATCTATGGAATTTGTTTTGAAAATGAAGAAGATTTAAAAGAACATTTAAACTTTTTAGAAGAAGCTAAAAAAAGAGACCATAAAAAACTAGGAAAAGAATTAGGATTATTTATGTTTAGTGAATATGGTCCAGGATTTCCATTTTGGTTACCAAAAGGAATGATTTTAAGAAATGAATTAGAAAATTTTTGGTATAAAGAACATACTAAAGAAGGTTATTTATTTGTTAAAACTCCAATTATGTTAAATAGAGACTTATGGGAAGTTTCAGGACATTGGGCTAATTATAAAGAAAATATGTATACATCAGTTATTGATGAAAAAGAATTTGCTATTAAACCAATGAACTGTCCAGGTGGTATGTTGGTATATAAAAATAATTTACATTCATATAAAGAACTACCACTTCGTGTAGGTGAATTAGGTTTAGTTCATCGTCATGAAGCAAGTGGAGCATTAAATGGTTTATTTAGAGTTAGAACATTCACCCAAGATGATGCTCATATATTTATGATGGAAGAACAAATTGAAGAAGAAATTATTCGATTAATTAACTTTATTGATAGAGTATATAAAATATTTAATTTAACTTATACAATTGAATTATCAACAAGACCAGAAGATAAATATATTGGAGATTTAGAAGTATGGAATAAATCAGAAAAAGCTTTAGAAGAAGCTTGTCATAAATCAGGACATGATTGTAAAATTAACCCTGGTGATGGGGCATTCTATGGACCTAAATTAGATTTTCATGTTAAAGATTCATTAGGAAGAGTATGGCAATGTGGTACAATTCAATTAGATATGAATTTACCAGAAAGATTTGATTTAAATTATATTGCTAACGATGGTAGTAAAAAAAGACCAATTATGCTTCATAGAGTAATATTTGGTTCAATTGAAAGATTTATTGGTATCATAACCGAACACTATGCAGGATTATTCCCTTTATGGTTAAGTCCAGTTCAAGTAAATATTTTACCAGTTAATAATGAATATAATTTAGAATATGCTAATAAAGTAAAAGATTTATTAAATAATTTTAGAGTAGAAATTGATAGTCGAGAAGAAAAAGTAGGTTACCGTATGCGTGAATCAGTTATTAATAAAATACCTTATACAATTATAATCGGTAGTAAAGAACAAGAAACTAATACAATTAGTTATAGAAAACATGGTAGTGAAGAAACTATTAATGTAACAATTCAAGAATTTATTGATAAACTTAACAATGAAATAGAAAATTATAAGTAAAAAAAGCGTTTTAAACGCTTTTTATTGTATTTGAATCCCTAAAGAAAGAGTTTTTACTTTTTTAACATCTTCAGTATAATTTGCTACACTTTCTTGTAAATATTGATTTTCTTTTATTTGTAAATCTTTATCATTTAATAATGAATCAACAATTTCAAAATAATTATTTCTCGTTTTATCACTCATTAAAGTTATACTTGCTCTAATAAAACAAATGTCATTGATAACTTCTTCTTTTTTTAATTTATTTGGTCTAACTAATTCAACAGTAGGTTCTTCAACAACTATTAATAATTGAGCATCCAAAATTCTTAAAGAAATAGAAATAGGAATATTAGATAATTGCCCTTCAAAAAACATATCATTGTAAATACTACTAGGAACATTGAATCTATAATTAAGCATTTTTTCTT
Organism: uncultured Muribaculaceae bacterium; assembly: GCA_964617705.1. Lineage (GTDB taxonomy): Bacteria > Bacillota_I > Bacilli_A > RF39 > UBA660 > Faecisoma. The sequence goes on along the minus strand of CAZTXU010000014.1, from coordinate 1,765 downwards.
CTAATTCAGGATAGATTAAAGAAAAAGAATATTTTTTTTCAATTAATTTATTTTTGATATCACTATAAATAGGATTGTTTATATATTCATTTAAAATTGAAAAATAAATAAGACCTAAACATGTAAAAGCTTTATTTATGATACTAGAACTATCATTAATTTTAGTTGTATTTTTATTAATAATTGCTTCAGATAAATTTTTAATTGTTTGTTTAGATAATATATCAGATAAAAAGGATAAAATTCTTTTGTAATATGATTTCATAAATTCATCATCAGTATTATTGAATCTTTCAATTAAATTATTAAGATTATTTTCAAGTTCATCTTCTGATATAACTAAACTTTCGTAAGCATTTTTTTCTTCTTTAATTAATTGTTTTAATTCTTGAATAATATAATTATATTCATTTGAATCTTTTAAACCATTTATTTCTAAAGAATATAGTTTTTTTTGATAATTTACAATTTTACAAGTTAAATTATAAGCATCCATAAAATTATCCTCCAATCGTTTTTTGTTTACTTTCTAAAATTTTTAAAAAGTCATAATCACCAATTATTTCTATAGTTTCTTTTCTTGTTTCATCACTCATAAGACTTAATACAGATAGAATAACTTCTTTGTTTTCTTCAAAATTATTACTTCCAAATTCTTCAGTAATAAAATCTTGAAGTAATAAATCACAATATTGTGTTTTAGAAACTTTATCAATCCCCTTAACACTTAAATTACTATAATCACAACTAGGATTAAAATTACAATCAATTAAAACATTTTCAGTATTTCTATTAAAATTTATAAAATCATATTTTGGATGTGGTAAAAAATCTTTTTCATTTTCATTATTTAAAACTTCAATGTATCCAAGAGTTCTAATATCAATAGCAGTTTCTAATTTGTATCTTAATTTATTTAATATGCTTTCATTAAATCCATTATTTACAAATTCATTTGTTATGTGATTATTACCATCTAAATATGGAACATATTCTTTGAAAACAGCAGGAAATCTAAAGCATAAAAAACCATTAGCTCTTTTAATATAATCTTGACCACTATATTTATAACCCATATTATTTAATAAGTTAAGTAATCTATTTTGTTCTTTTATTAACTTTTTTATGTGTGTGATTTCATTTTTATAAATAGTAGTATTTTTAAGACCTAATCTTTCAAAATTATTTAATCTTTTTAAACTATTTTCAATGAATGAACATATTGCATAAAGTATATCTAATTTTTTTTCGATTTCCATAATTAACCACCTGATTAGTTATTATATCATAAAGTTTTGAAAAGTAAACCTTTATTATAAAAAATATTTATAAATATTATTATAGAAACTGATAAAAATGTCACTGTTAAAGATAGTTTTTATCAGTTTTTTAGTATAATTATTTTTATAATTAACAAAACAATTTAAAACAAAAAAAGCCTTGATTTACAAGACTTTATTTTTATTATGGCGTCCCCGGAGAGATTCGAACTCCCGACCGCTGCCTTAGAAGGGCATTGCTCTATCCAGCTGAGCTACGGAGACACTTGCTCAAACAAGAACAAGTTGATTATACTATAAATTTAAAAATTATTCAATACTTTTTAAAACAGTTTTATAAATTTCTTCATTTTCATAGTCAAATATTACCTCTTTTACACTATAATTGTCATTTATTGACAAACAAATAGTGTAAATGACTTCCTCCAAAATATCTCCCGAGTTTGACAGTTTTATTATAAAAAACCTCGCTAGATATTGAAAAA
>CAZTXU010000013.1:0-24107 GCA_964617705.1 uncultured Muribaculaceae bacterium | reverse complement strand
TTGCTTCTTTATCTAAATAGCTATCTTTTGTTACATAATAACTAACATCAGCAATATGAACACCTAATTTATAATTTCCGTTTTCTAATATATCAAGTGATATAGCATCATCTATATCTTTGGTATCATCGCCATCTATTGTAAATATTTGTTTTTCTCTTAAGTCTATTCGATTTATAAATTCTTCTTTAGTAACTTCGGAAGGTATTTTTTCGGTTTCTTTTATTGTTTCTTCATCAAATATATCTTTTATTCCCATTTGATAAGTAATTGATAATATATCAACTCCAGGATCATTTTTATGGCCAATTATTTTTAGTATTTCTGCATTATAAGTATTTTCTTTTATTTTATTTGTTAATTTAACTAATACTTTGTGTCCTTCCATTAAATTAGGATTTTTTGGTAATATGACATTTATTTTTACTTTATCTTCATCTAAAATTAAATAAGGTTTTCTATTTTTATATTTTACTTCCCCTACTAATTGTTTTAATTTTCGGTCAACTATTTTTACTATTCTTCCTTCTAAATCGATTCCTTTTGGAGAAGTTATTTCTACTATTACTTTATCTCCGTGAATAGCTCCGTTTATATTAGATGGAGAAATATAAACATCTTCATCACCTTCAATATCTACAAATCCAAATCCTTTTTTATTAGCAATTAGTGTTCCTACTTTTAAATGACAATTAGAAAATAATAAATATTTATCTTTTTTACTTCGATATATTTCTAAATTATCTTCCATTTTATTTAGTGTTTTTAATAATTCTTTTAATTCTAAAGCTGTTTTTAATTCTAATAAATCATTTATTTCATAAATTGATAATGCTTTATCGGATTCTTTTAATATTTTTTTTATTTCTTCTTGCATAAATTCACCTACCTATTTCATCTATTAAGTTGTTAATTAATAGTTTGATTTTTATTTTATATTCAAAAATATATAATATTATAAAAAATAAATTACCTATAAATCCATTTATAATATCATTCATTGTATCAAAAATTCCTGTTTCTCTTCTTTGCATGTTTGAATTAAATATATTATCATAATTAAATTCAAAAATCTCCCATATTCCAGCAGTTAGAAAGTATATACTTACTATGAATAAACAATTAAATAATATATTGTTATTTAATTTAAAATGTTTAATTAAGTAAACTGCCATTACACTTGATATAAATCCCCAACTTATATGAGCTATGTCATCAAACCAAGGAATTAATTTATAAAATTTTAATTGAAATCCCATAAATACAGCTAAAAATGTATATATCAAATATAAGAATGTAGATATTGGTTTTAGTTTTATAATAAAGGGAATAATTAAAACTAGTAGGAATAATAAATAACTGATATTATTATTAATTATTGTTAGTATTATTGTAACTATCGACATAATTAAGGCAATTATTTTATTAAATATCATCTATTTTATCCACCTCAACTTGATTAATGGCGTTAAATCTTTTTGTAATTTTATCTGTTGTTGTGTGTATTTCTTTTACATCACGACTAACTGTTTCAATACTTCGATATAATTTATCCCATCTATCTTTATATCTTGAAAATTCTTCACTTAAAAGTTTTAGTTCTTTTTGAATAATAGAAGCAAATTTATCTCTTTCGATATTTTTTATTATTACTTGAATAGTAGTTAATGTACTAATTAATGTAGTTGGACTTGTAATCCAAATTCTTTTTTTATAAGCGTATTCTATTAATTCAGGGTGATAGGCATTAATTTCAGCAAATATTGCTTCAGCTGGTAAAAATAGAATTGCTTGGTCACTAGTTACTCCATTGATGATGTATTTACTACTTATTGCATCTATGTGTTTTTTAACATCATTTTTAAATAGTTTTTCGGCTTGTTCTCTAATTTCAGTACTATTATTTTTATCAACCATTATTTGATAGTGTTCTAATGGGAATTTTGAATCAATCGCTATTGTCCCTAATGGTTCTGGTGCGAATAAAACACAATCAGCAATTGTTTTATTTTCAAATGTATATTGCATTTGATATATATTTTTATTTTCTCCAAACACACTACTCATTATTTGTTTTAAATTTACTTCTCCAAATATTCCTCTTGTTTTTTTATCTGTTAATACACTTTGCAATGATATTATATCTTGAGATAATGTATCTATTTTCTTTTGTGCTTCATCTATTTTAGATAATCTTTCTAATACACTTGTAAATGTTTTGTTTGTTTTTTCAAAGTTTTCATCTAATCTTTCGTTTACTTTATCGTTTATTAATCTTAATTTATATTCCAATTTTTCATTTAATTTATCAAAATCTTCATGTAAATCTCTTGAAAAATTGTTTTTAAATTCTCCTATTTCTTTTACAACTCCTGTTTCTAGTTTTCCGATTCTTTCGGTTATTTGTCCTTCATTTATATTTTTACTAAGAGATATTATACAAATTACTAAAACAATTATTAATAAAATTATAATTATGTATTCCATTTTTTTTACCTCCTTTTTTTATTATATCACAATTAAATGTTAAAAGTAAGCCTATGACTTACTTTTCTAATAACCAACTTTCATAACCCCCATTGATACTTACAACATCATAACCTATTTTTTTTAAAACACTTACTAAATTTAGGCTAGCTAATCCTTTTTGACAGTATATGTAATATCTTTTGTTTTTTGATATATATTTACTTGGATTAATCATTAATTCTTCCATTTGGATATTAATTGCTCCTTGTATGTGGTTGTCATTATATTTTGCTACTGTTCTTATATCAATTAAATCTACTTTATCAATTATAGGAAGCAGTTCTTTTATTGAAATACTCATATTGTCCTCCTATATAGATTATATGTTTTGTTATTATTTCTATATAGTTAATTATTATTAAGTTTAAAAAAAAACCTTTAAATAAAGGTTTTAATCATCATAGAAGAAATCATCAAAGAATTGATCATCAGTCACACCATTAATAGTGTGTGTACTTGGATTAACATAAGTATCTTCTCTTTTAGATTTACCAACTACTTTTGACTCTTCTTCATTAATTTCAGCTATTCTAGCATCAATTCTTTTAGTTAATTTATCAATATCAATATTTGGAATAAATTTAGGTTCTTCTTTAACTTCTGTTTTAATTGGTTCAGTTTTAAGTAAATCTTCTATACTCATTTTTGGTTGAACATTATCTATTTTAGGTTGAGAATTTTCTAATTTTTCTTGTTCTTCTAATTCAGATATTTTAGCATCAATTTTCTTAATTAAATCATCAACATTTTTATTTGCATCAGAAGAACTTTTAAACATATTAGGAATTGGAGGTATTGAAGCATTGTTGAAATTATTTAAAACATCATTGATTTTATTTTCACGTTTTTCATTTACAAATGCTTTCAAATCAAACAATTCAAGAGATTGTTTTTCTCTTTTAGGATAACCTTCTTTTTCAGCTTTATATCCCCAATTAATTTTCCAATCATACACAACTTTAGTTTTAAAAGGCATCATTCTACTTCTTAATATAATAATGTTACCTTCTTTTAAACGTTGTAAATCACTTACTGTAACTAATGGAGTACTAGCAGTTTTATCTTTTTCTTTAGATTTAACTTCTCCACACATTTTGCTTATTTCTTCTAAAGCTCCTATTTCACTACTAATTAAGTAAATAATATTTCCACAGTTACCTTTAATAGTTTCTCCATTATCTTTACCATAAACTTGATATAATTGAGCAAAGTTTTGAATAATAAAATTAAATCTTATTTGTCTACTACGAGCAGCAGTTACCATCGTAGTAACATCTTTTAATGGTGGCATATTAGCAAACTCATCAAGAATAAAGTTTGTTCTAAAAGGTAATTTCCCACCGTTTTCTTGAGCAACATCAATTAATGTTTCATAACATTGTTTAATAAATATAGTAACTAAAGAATGATATGTTTTCTTTTCATCTTGAATTACAATAAATACAGCTGTTTTCTCACGACCAATACTTTTCATATCAAAGTCTGAATGAGATAACATTTCTGATAAATTTTCTCTTGAAGAAAATAATTTAATTTTTTGTTTGAAAACTGATAAAATACTACTTTTTGTATCACTAGGTGCCATAATAGTTGATGAAACATTTATATAAGCAGGACTAGCAGGATCTTTATATCCAAAATATTCTTTGATATATGTAGTCCCTCCTATTTTTTCCTCACCAACGGTAGTCATCAAATTAATACTATTTAAATTAATTTCTTCTCTTTTAGCATCTTCAAATAAGCCTAAAGCTAAACCAGCAAAATAATCTGCTGATGTTTTTTCCCAAAATGGATCTTGATTTTGAGCTTTTTCATCGTACAAAATATTCATAGCAAGGTCATCTAATAACTCATTTGCTTTATCTTTATTACCTTCATGATATAAACTATAAGGTAGAGCTAAAGGGTTCCAAGCATTACCTTTTTGTGGATCACGGAAATTTAATAAAATTACATTATAACCTTTAGATTTTAGCATATTAGCAGTTTGTTCATAAATTTCACCTTTAGGATCGGTTATAATCATAGACTCACCGTGTTTAGCTAAAATTTTAACTAAAGGTAATACCATAGATTGTGTTTTACCACTACCAGTTGAACCAATAATCAAACTATGGTAGCTTCCATCATCAACCCACATATTAACACCATCGTTAATGATTGGAATACCAGCATATGGTGAGTTTTCATCAGTTGTTTTAACTAATTTTAATTCTTTTTTCATTTCTTTATCAGTTGCCCAACGTGAATAACCATCTTCTTTTTTCTTTTCTGTTGATACACCAATTCCTTTATCACGATCAAAGAAATAAGAAGAAACACTAGTAATTATAAACGCTAAAACAGCAATAAAGCCAATAATTGTAGCTAATAGATAATCACTAGAAAAAGCTGGAAATGGATTTAATCCATGTAGACTTCCATCATCAGCAAAACTAGCTAAATTCAAAACAGCAATAGCTACAAAGTACAACAAAACTATACAAAAAATTACAAAAATAACAATATCTCTAGCCGAAGCTCTAAATTTCAACTTCATTTTTGTACCTCCTATTTATTCTAAATATAAGTATAACAAATTTAACAAATTAAATCAATTAAAGTTCATTATTTTTTTTACTTAATGTATTAATAACTACAAAAGAACCACCAAATATTAATATAAAAGAACTTATCAAAATAACTAAAGGTAGATTTTCTTCTAAAAAGTCAAGAATAGTTACAGGTCTTACATCACCAAAAGTTATTTGAATCGATTTAGTACTAGCATTATCATTATTAATCTCCCAAATATATTTTTTTCCTTTAACCTTATCAGCATTATTATCTAAAACGTATCTATCAGATGTAATTACAATTTCAATATTGTCAACTTGGTTATAATTTAAAAACATACATTGAAAACCTTCAGAAGTACTTAAAGTATAAGTATTAAGTTCTTCATTTTTAGAAAATGCTAAAGCATTAAAACAACTTTTAGCATAATATGCTCTACCAAAATCAGAAAAATTATATGTATAATTATAGTAACCAACATTATTTTTTAATAGTTTTCTAAATTTATAATTATATTCAATTTGGTCTACTCCATCTAATATAGCATAAGGAGTAGACTTAATTAAATCATCATATTTTTCTTTTTCTTTTTTAGGTATAATTACTTTTACTTCTTCTTTTATTTTATTATCTTTAAAAGATAAATTATATTTAACATCACATCCAGTTAAACAAAATAATGCAATAATTATTAAAACTTTTTTCATATATGCACCTATCCTAAAATATATACATAACCATTAAATGTATAACCAGAACCATAATTTTTTAATTGTTCAAATGTCAAAGTTCTAAGTCTTACAGAAACATAACCCCAACTAGCTCTTCCGTTAGCTCCATCGGTATTATACCCATCAGATATAACTACCGTTTTATTATTATAATCAACAGACTCTATTATAGCAACGTGGCCACATTTTGGGCTACATACTGATGAACCACCACTCCATGAAACAATAGCTCCTGGTCTAGGTTCTTTATAATTTCTAGATTTTTCAAATACATCTAAAGCAGAGTTTCGATACCAACCTTCTCCGTTAGCATATGTTGCTTCAACTGCTCTAAATGCTTTAAGTTTTACATCAGCTGGCATATCTGAATTGTAAATTAATTCTAACGCTCTTGATTTACTAAACCAAACACATTGTCCTAAATTACTAGAATTACCTTTATAAATTTGCGTTAAATCAACTTTAACATCACCAATATATCCTATTTTTTCACTAGCATACATTTCTGATCTATTTTTAACTTCTGCTACACTACTAGGAGCCATAATGGAACTAGTAAACTTACCACCAATAGTAGTTGTCATTCCTGATATAGAAACACCATCAGAATAAAAATATTTAATAATTTCATCATATTTTTTACCATTATCAGCCATTTCATATGATTTAGTAACACTCATACCTTGTCCATGACCACCATTAGCCATACTCATATACTTATCACTTAAATATACTTTATGAGTCCCACCATTAGGTTGTTTTGTATAAATAACATACTTTCCATTAGAATCTTTACCATATTTACAATCAGAATCATTATAACAAAATGAATCATACATACTCATAAATGTAGAACCATTACTAACTAAAACTAAACCTTCAGTTTCTTTAGCCGCATTAATTGCATAATCTTTAGTAGGATTAACGAAAACTTGATCATAATCACTTGTTCTAATTGGTTTAGTACAATTATCAGTTTTAACTAAAGTAAAAGTACGAGCAACAATAGCAAATGCCTTATAAGCTTCCATATTTTGTCCTGGATAATTTTCTCCTTGAACAACACCAGCTACATATTCCTCTAAACTAAAGGTTCCAACTGGACTTCCTTCATTTGTTATAACTTCAACACCTGAACAATAACCATAAACTTTAGTATAAGTTCTATTACCTAAATTATTTTCAACTATAAAAGCATAAAATTCAATTCTTGAATATATATCTTTTATAATATTATCTATCTCTTCACTAGTAGCATCCATTTTAGTTATATTTTTTTTAATATATTCTTCTAAAATAGGATAATAATAATCATCAACTGTTTTACCATTGGTATTACCAGCTAATAAATCTTTATTATATTTATCGTAAGCTCTAACTAATCTTTTAGCTAATTTTCTAACTTGTTTTTTTGATTTACGATAATCGATTATATTATCATAACTTTGATTTAACTCTAAAACAGTTGGATCATATCTGTCATCTTCTAATTCTTCACCATTAGCAATTGCTTCATTGTGTCTTGCTTCATATTCTTCAAAATAATCAAGTTTATCTTCAAAATCAGCATCGCTATCATCACTAATATAAGCTGATGGTTCACTATAAGTAACAGTTGAAACTAATAGATTAACATCTAAATCAGCATATTTTTCTTTTTCTGATAATTCTTTTACATAATCATAAAAATCTGCTTTTTCTTTTTGTTGGCATTCTTTATCTGTACACCAACCTCGAAAAGTTAAAAAGTTTCCTAATGATTCAGTAAATGTTTGAAAATTATTTTGTAATTTGCCAATCTTTTCATTAATTTGAAATAATGGATTTAAAGTAAAAACTAATATTGCTACTATTAAAATGGCAATACCAATAAAAACAATCAAACCACCAATTAAAGAAATAGTAAATATTTTTTCATGAGTTTTTTCTTTATTTTCTGTTCCTTTAATTAAAGTTTTAGTTTTTGCTATTTTTTTAGCAGCACTAGCTAATTTTGTCCACATTTACCTCACCACCTGTTTTATAATCCACCACCAGAGCCAAATGAATCTAATTCTTGTTCTGTAACAACTACATTAATACGCATACGTCTTGAACCGCATACAAATAAAGCTTCTCCTTGGGTATATCGTTTTATACTTTCTTTTTCATTATCATTTAAATCAATTAATTTTGCTAAATCTTCAACTGCTTGTTTTTTTAATCCCATAACTAAATAGTAAGAAGCATTATCAAATATAGCTTTACCTTGAGTAATAACTCCTTCGTCTGAAAAGTCAGTTGGTTGTTGAGTTATAATAATTGTTCCTGTGTTATATTTACGGGCACGTCTTTGAATTTGAGCTAAAAAGTCAGCACCTAAAGTATTATTACCACTCAATAAAACATGAGCTTCATCAACTGTTAAAACAGTATTAATACTACTATTTAAAGTTAAACTCCAAGCATATTTTAAAATATTAAAGAATAAAGCATTTCGAATATTTGTATCACTATTCATTAATTCTCTTATATTAAATACGATAAAATTACTTTGTGGTCTGATAGTTGTATGACCATCAAAATAGTATCTTAATTCTTTAACTAAAGGTCTTAGTTTTAATTCTAATCTTTCTAAAACATCTTTTTCTCTTGTTTTTTCAGGAATAGAATTTAATTTACCTCTTACAGTTGCATAAACATCTTTAAGGGTTGGATAATCTTTAGATGTAAATTTACTGAAATCGGTATTGAAATCCATTCCAAATCTTCGATAAGTATCTTGAACTATTTCACTAAACATATTAAGTACATCAGATTCAATAGAAGGATCATAATATTTCATAAAAGCTTTAATTGTTTGTAAAGTTCTCGTTAAAACAGCATGTCCTAATCCATCTTTTATTTCTTCTGCATCAGCATCCATAACAACTTCCAAAGGATTAATCATACCGTATTCTCCACCTTTTCCAAGGTCGATAAAATCCCCACCGTATAATTTTGCCATATCTTCAAGTTCACCTTCAGGATCGATTACAACGTTTTGGTAATCATTTCTAATATGTCCTCGAAGTAATAATTTAGCTGCTGTACTCTTACCACTACCAGATGTACCTAAAATAATCATGTTAGCATTATTACGGTTGTTTTCTTTTTGTAATTGATATAAAAATTGGTTAAACAAGATAACTCCACCTGAAAAATCAATACCTAATAAAATAGATAATCCAGGATCTTTAATACTATCAAAAATAAAAGGATACATAGCTGCAATTGTTGGAGCTGGTATTGGCGTTCCAATTCTATCTTCAATTGGTTGTTTAGGATAAATTGGTAAAATTGATTTTAAAACTTTTTCTTGTTCAAACCGAAGAGGAAAAGCTTTCATTTCCATAGCTTCCATATAACTTTTAATTTGAACTTTTTTAGCAACTAATTCATCTTCTGAATTAGCTGTTACCATAACGTGCATTTGAAAATCATATATTTTTGATTCTGTACTTGCAAGTTGAGTAATAAAATACTCTAATGATTCATAATCTTGTCTAATTCTTTCTTGTAATGTTTTATCATTTTCTTCTTGATAACGAACTTTTAAATCTGCAATTTCTTTATTTAACATTTTTTGAATAACACCAAATGGAAGAGGAATATGTTTAATTACAACTTTAACACCTGGAATACTAGTTAATTCTGCTAGATATCCAGGTTGAATAAATTTTGGATAAGAAACAACTGTTAAAATTGTTGCATATTTATCACTTATAACAAATTCACTTGGTTTGAAATGTAGCCCCTTAGGAGCAATTTGACTCTTAATATCCATTATCCTAACACCGTCCCGAAAGTTGTTGTTTGACCACCATTTAAGAAGTTATCTAAAATTCTTCTTAAATCATCATTTGTAGTTTGATAAGCACTTAATCCCGCACCTGTAAAACCATTAATTAAATTTCTAACTCTTTTTAAAATTAAATCATCATTTTTTTCTTTAAATAGTAAGAAATATTCTGTATCAACAACATTATTATTCATAAACATATTACCTTTATTAATATCTTCCATTATCATTTTTCTTTTTACTGGATTACTTACTTTATTATATAAAAGTTGTAATTGTGATAAGTAAACATTAATATCAACTGGTCTATCAGCTGAAATTAGCCAAAATTCATAATCAATTGCATTATTATAAATATTTTTTAAACTGTTAATAATATTATCTTGCATTGATTGTTCAAGAATGAAGATGTTTCTTGGCATAATTTTAACTCCACAAACTTTCATTCCATTGTCTAAAACAATCATTCCATTTTTAATATCCTTTACAGGAATATCATCATTTGTATATCTACTTTTTTTCTTCGCCATGTGGGTAGCACCAACCTTTCCATATAAATTCCCTGCGTTCTGTATAAAAATCTATTGCTGATTTAATTACTGTTAACATATTGTGGTAGTTTGGAACTGGCAAAACTAAGAAGCCAGTTATAAGAGCTGGGGCTAATGCAATAATAGCAGCCCAAACTTCTTCAACTGGTAAAATTAGTAATAGAATAATAGTTATTCCCACACCACTTACAAACATAATTAAATCCATCGTATTGAAAAGTCCAAATATCAACATTGATTTTTTTGTGTTTGCTGGTATTAAAAAATTTCTCATAGTATCACACCCTTTTTATTATTGTACCTTTTTACTATCTACTCTTGTTGCTTTATGAACATTATTTGTTTTATTAGTTCTTGAATTATTTTGTTGACTTACATTTGGTTGATTTGTATTAGAAACATTTGGTTTACTTGCAGTTGGAATATTTGGTTGAACTGGTTGTGTTCTATTAATATATTTACTTGCTTCAGCCATTGCTTCTTCAAAATCAGCTTTTGGTGAATCATCAACATTGTATAATCTCTTAACATCTTTGATTTGATCATCGATAACTGAAATATATTTACTTAATTTACCATATTGACTTCTATTGCTTTCAATAGATTTTCTAATTTGTTCTCTTTTATTTTCATTTGGAGCTGTTTTATAATCATCATATAAGCTTTGTAATTGAGCATCCAATGCAGCTTGTTGACCTTGTAATGCGTACTTACTTTTCTTAATTTGATCGATTTCACCTTCTCCTTTAGAACTACCAACTTGTTTCCAAGGTGACCATACATTAAAATCTTTTCCTGTTATAGTTTTATAACCTGATTGCATACCTGCAGAGAAAGCTCTAGGGCTTTTTCCTTTGTCATCACCCATTACGGAAATTTTTCCTCTAATATCTCTACCAGCACCCATCATTCCTTGGAAAATACCTCGACCAATATGGTTAGCTTGAGCCCCAGCAATACCTCCTGTTATTGCTCCACCTACTAAAGCAGCTGTACCAGTTACTGCTGCTCCAACTAATGGAGTTTGACGTAATTTATTCATTGGATTAATCGTAAATTTACCTTCTAATTTAATACCAAGTAAATCTTGAATTAATTGAGGTAATGATTTAGCAAACAACAATGTACCTAATATAATAAATACATTAACTAAAGCATTAGATTGAATTACTTCACCTGTTACATTACTTTTAGCAGTTAAATTAACATTTGATATAATAAACATTGCAAAATAAATAGAAATCAATCTTATAAATAAATCTAAATAAGTTGTTGTACATGTTTTTAACCATTTATCAAACATTCCATCTTTACTTGATTTTGGATCAATTCTTGAAATAATTGGAATAGGAGCAAGTATTTGTAAAAATCCTAATTTAACGCTTCTTATAGCAATATCAAAACAAAATGTTACAAAAATTAAAACAATAAACACACCACACACAGTTGAAATAATTGGTGTATAAGTCATTACAAAATTATCATTAGAATCTTTAGCGTGTAATAAATCCCAAGAAAGATATAATGGAACGCTTTTACTTCTAACTGAATTTTCAATAATTTGAACTAATTCAGTACCATTTTCACTAAAAACATTCGCACAATTACCTTTAGTTGTTCCACTATAAATTCCTGAACATTCAGTATAATTTTCTTCATCTAAATAATAAAATGCTTTAAATGTTTGAAATCCCATTTCTCGTCCTGGATCAAGTGCGGATGTACTGTTATTAACAGTACCATTAGAAGATACGCCACCTACTGTTCCAAAAATCAAATTAGATATAGCATTATCTCTTAAAATAAGACTTTGAAGTTTATAAGCTTCAGTAAATATCATTGGCGTTATAACTAATAAAGAAAGAGAAATTAAAACATTACTTACAAGTTTAGATACACCTTTATTTTTATCGGTAAAATCATCTGGATTAACAATATAATTCAATATTGAAAATGAAACTTTAAATAACATAAAAATACCTAATAAAGCATATATTCTTCCCCCAAATGCTTTTATTATATCTTGATCAATAATAGTTGTTTCAGCAATATTTGTAAATAAGTTATAAACTTTTCCTATTAATGGATATATTATTGCATCTAACCAAAAGAATATTGTTCTTAAAATTGTTTGTAAAAAATTCATATATTCACCCCAAAAATAATTTAAATTAAATTATCACACGTATATTATAACACAAAAAAAAACAATAATAAAGTTATTATTGAATTTTTTTAATTTATGACGCACATTCATTATTAATTAAGCAGTTAACGCATGACCAAATGTCTTGTTCTTCTTCATCAGCTACAAGATTGAATACAACTTGAACAATGATGAATACAAAGAATACGATTGCTGCTGCGATTAAACGTTTAACAAATGTTTGTTGACCTTTTTTAATTTCATCTTCTTTTTGAGCAACAACAGCTTTACCTAAATCTAACATACCGAAGATAATTAATAAAACTGGTACTCCAACTTTAATTAAATTAACAAGTAACGAAACGATTTGTGGTATTTTTTCGTTAAGTACAACGCCTTCCATACATACTACATCTAATAAAAACATAATCTTTCCTCCCTTGATACGTATATAATACATTATTTTAATTAATTTGTCAATTTTTTATTTAAAATAGACCTAAAATTTTCTTTCTTTTTTCTCCCTCACCATTTTGTTGACGTAAAAAGCCTAATTTTACTAAAAATGTATCAACAATTGGAGCATCTTTTTCTCTTTCATTTAATGGTGGCATATTAAAGAAAAATTTAGTTCTTGCTTCATATTCTAGTTCTAAAACATCTTTACTAGATAATAAACTTTGATTTAAAACTATTTTTTTACCTTCTAATTCTTTAAATATTCGTGGTTTTATGGTCATTAAATAATTTAATTTAACTGTTGAAGGTTCAAGTAAATATATTATATCGTGAACTTGTCCTAAAGCAGTGTTGCTACTATTCATATCAACAAATATAATATCTCTATCTTTATTTTTATTAATTACACTTGATAGTTCATTGCTTGTTGTTGATATTAATTTTTTATTACTAAAATATCTAAAATCATTTTTATCTACTTCTATAGCTACTGAATCATAATTTTTAGCTAATTGTTTTGTTAAAATATAACATAAAGTAGTTGAACCAGCATTATCAGTTATATCTTTAATACCGATGATTCTTACTCCTTGTGGTTGTTCTTCGTTAACATATACTTTTTCAACGACAACATTATCTAATTGTTGATATTGAGCAACATCACGATAACTATTAGGATTTTGATACAAATACATTATTCCATCAGCATTTTTAGCAAAGTTATATATTCCCATTGAAATCAATTTTGATAAGTAATCAGCTGATGAACTTTCTTCTGAATCATCTAACAATAAAATCAATTTACTCATATCTAATGAAATAGATAATTTTTGTAAATTTTTGATATTTTTGTAACCTTTAATAGCTGTAATATCAATAATCATTCTTTGATAATAAAAGTTTCTAAATTCATCAATTATATCTTGAACATCATACTCACCATTTAAAGTTTTAATTATATCGATGTTTAAATTTTCTAATATAATTTGTTGTTTATTTGAAATTATTACGTTCATTTATCTCACCCCTAATATACTATACTTTCATTATAAAAAGTTCTAGTTTCTCCATATATAGGAATATTTATTCCATCTCTTAAAAATGGTACATCAAAGTGCATGTACACTAAAACACCATAATAATGTCCCCTATTAGCATCATATTGATATACACAAAAGTGGTAATCGCTTTGAGGTTGCATTAAAGTTGCATCTTCTACTGTATCTCTTGGTTGGCTTGGACATTGTTTATCGACGATTCGATATCCAATTTTGGATAAATCATCTTCTATTTCAATACGTGCTTCATCAGTATATCCATAATATTTTTCAACAATATTTATAATTCTATTTCTTATTTTAAAGCTTTTAGAATAAGCTATTGAACCTACTAAAATAGCAATAAAAAGTCCTGTAAAAACCATTATTAAATTAAAAACCATTGATGTTCCAATTGCTTCTTTCATAGTTACCTCCATATCTTATGATAATTATACTACATTATTTTAAATACTACAAGAAATTGTTTAAGGAAAAAAGTCTAATTAAGACTTTTCAGTAAATTTATAAATGCGATTTGTTTTAGTAAAAATAGGAATAGAAAAGTTTCTAATAAGTGGTAAACTTATATCCATATAAGTTAATACTCCATATTGATAATAATCCCCATTTCTTTTAGGAATACTACTTTTATTATTTGGATCATATGAAGCATATATACAATAATTGTATTCTTCATTACCAACTTCAACTAAATACATTCCTTTATATGTAAGATCACATGTTTGATAACTATGTTTATAACCAAGGTTGCCCATATTTTTATTTATTTCGACTAATGTATGTTTATTATAACCTTCAAATTTTTCAATACTGCCAACTATTTTATTATTAATTTTATAACCTTTATAATAACTTAAAATACCGCCAATAAAAGCAAATACTATAAAAATAAATAAAATAATTATATTATACATGAAAGTATGTCCAATCGGTCCTTTCATTAAATCACCTCTATGTTATATCAATTATACTATAAATTCTATTTATTAGCAATTATTATTTCCAATTTTTAATTTTATAATAAGGAATTAATTTGGTTTTAAAGGGTTGTATTCCATCAATTAATAAAACCATTTCAAAAGAATCTAAAGCTTTTAATTCATGGTGAAGGATTAAAGATTTTTTATCATCTCTAGTTATCGTTTTACATATTTCCATTAATGTTTCATAATCATCAGCTAAAATATAAATTGTATTTTGAAAACCTAAATTTTTATATTCTTTAATTCCATAATTATTTTTTAAATCATTTAATCTTCTAACAACTATTGTAAATTTTATTTTATATTTTTTAGAATTTTTTAAAACATTGTTAAAATTATAAATAGGATTTATCAAATAAAAATCATCTAATATTATATTCATTCTTATTTTATTTGGAATACCTTTTTTAAAACTATTGTATTTAAAATCATCATATATTTGGTTGATAAATAATGATACTAAACTATTTTTTTCATTAGATATTAAATAAACAATTGTTTTTTTTGTTTTTAAAGTTTCAATACTGAAATTTATTTTTAATTTTCTTATTAATTCTTCATTAACAAGATGTCTTAATCTTTTATCAAAAATATTGAAAATTATTTTTTTATTTTCATCGGATAAATTAAATAAATTTGTTAAGTCGATATCTTTTTTTATGTGTTTAGGTACTTTTTCATAAAATGTATATATTCCATTTTTTGCTTTTAAGTGTAAGTAACTAATTGATTTAAAAGATACATTTTCATTTTCTAAAGAATATAAAACTAACATAACAAAATAATTTACTATTCCATCTAATATATTATCTTTTTTATATTCAGGAATATCATTAAATAGATAATATCCTACTTTCCATATATCTTCTTTTTTTATGTTTTCAAAGGGATTCCAATATCTAATACCTTTTAAATTGTTAAAATCCATTTTTACAACTCTATAACCATTGTTTAAAAATTTATCTTTTGTCATTGTATATATTTTATCTGTTGTATCATGAATAATAGCATTTTCATTAGCCATATTAATTAATTCTAATTCTGGTAAAATTATTGTTTGTGTTTTACCACTACCACTTGCTCCAATTATTAATGTATTATTTGTTCTATTATCAATATATAATTTGTTTTTATCATATAAAACTGGTAATCCTGATTTGTTTAATTCTTTTTTTAAATTAACAACTGTTAATTTCTTTTTAATTATCGTTTTATTATCCCATGCGTTTATCATATAAACTCCTTACAATTGTATTATATCTTTTTTTTATTTATTATTCAATCTCTCATTTACACTATTTTACTAAAAAAAAGAATTTTCATTCTTTTTAATCTATGATAGAAGAATCTTGATATAAATCAATATCTTTAACATTTTTAGATAAATACTTTAATATTTCATTATCATCATCAATAACAATTATTTTATTATTTTTTCTATTGTAATTATTTAAAAAATTACATTTCAATTCTTTAGAAGATAAATTATTATTTTCTTTAGATAATATTATTCTATTTTCAAATTTGAAAAATGGAGCATTTTTATCTAACCAATCATTTTTAATTTTAATTTCAAAATCTTTTCGACAAACTGATAAAATACATAATAAAACATTTTCAAGTTTAGATATTTCTTTTAAAGTGTTTATATTAGTCATAATACAACGTTTATTTTTAAAATCTAATTTATTACTAAAATCATAATCAGTAATAACTCCATCCATATCAACAAATATTACAATATTTTGATTATTATATTTTTCTTTTATTTTATTTATAAAATACATATTTAACTCCTATACATTTTTTTAACTTTATCTAATACATCTGTAGCAACAGCAATTGATGGTTCCATTCTACCACATTTTGTTGTATCAATAAGTTTAGATGATTCTACTTCTTTTTCTATAATTGGTAACATTCTTATAAGGGAAGTATTATATCTTGAAACGTTTTCTTGATTCATTGTTGTTCTTGGTTCTAAAGACAAAGAATTTAAATAATCTCTTTTCATTGATTCTTCAACATCAGCAAATAAAGCATAAAATTGATTATTATATTTTGCAAGTTCTTTTAGTTTTTTTAAAAATTCTTCATATTTTTTAGTATCTATTAAACCTTGTTGGTAATACATATCATACCACACAAATGGATCTAATATACCTCTATCACACAAAATAATATCACTATCACATAAATTTTTATCGATATATTCTTTTCCTAATTCATATTGTCTTTCAACAAATCCTACGCGGTCTTTTAAAAGTTGTTGTTTTTCATCTTTAGTTTTTAAAGTTTGATAAATTAAACCAGCTGGTTCTTCTAAACAAGTAGTTTTTAAATCTGATTTTTTCAAAAATTCAAATAAATTATCTATACAAGTAGTTTTTCCTGCTCTTGGAGTTCCTGTAATAGTAACAATTAATGGTTTTTTTAATCCTCCATTTTGTTCTCTTAAACTAATTATTTCTTCTTTTTTACGGGCTAGTACATTTAATTGTTCTAATAATTCAGTTGAACCTATAAAAAATGTTTTAATTTGTTCATCATAATTTGTATCGATTAAATTATTTTGTTCCATTGCAATTTCTTTTTTTGATAATTTACATTCTTCAATAAAATCAAATGATTTAATAATTTTATCAATAAAATATAAGAATGATGAATTACCACTTTTAAGTTCACATTCAATCATTCTGTAATCTTTTCCATTTAAGATTGAAGTTGTTTTATCAAATACTATTTCAAATGTTCCATCATAACATTCTAAATCATATTTTGCTCTTTTTGTTTTTAATTTTATTTTTTCTTTTAAATCTTTTATTGGAATTTTCCATTCTTTTTGTAAAAATTCGATTATTTCTTCTAATGAAGAAAAACTTTTTTCTTCTCTTTTTGATATCGATGATTTATCATTTAATGGTCTTTTTACAGTATATTCTATTCTACCATCACATTCTCTTTTTCTAACATTTATTCTATATGTTTCTAATATATTATTATAATCATAATAAGTATCAATATTTTCAATAAATTTAGGATTATTTAAATTTAGAGCTTTAACTATTTTTTTAAAATCTTGACAAGGATTTATGCTTTTAAAAGTATACTTTTTTTCTTGTTCTATTTCAGTTGAAGTAACTTTTTTAACTCTTTCAATTATATCATTTATTTTATCTAAAGGTACATTATCTAATTCTAAACTTTTTCTTAATAGTTGTAAATCAATAGAAATAATGTATTTATCTTTTTTTAGTTCGGAATTTAAAATTTTAGAACTTTCGGATATTTCTTTTATTAAACCATCTTTATCAATAAAAATTTTATTTTTTGAGTTATAAATACTTGCATTACAATATGATTCAAATATACAATTGCTGTATTTTTCTAATTCTGGTATTAAACTATATAATCTTTTTTTATAAAAATCATATGTTGTTGCATTATTTATTTCTCTTATTATGAAATTGTTATCTAATTTTTGGTTTGTTAATAAATTAGCGTATCTTTTAATTGTTAAATCTTCACTTTCCATGTGTCGTCTAAATAAGTTATTCATTTCTATTTCTGTTGTATTCCAGTTTAGATTAATATTTGTTTTTTCTAAAAATTTACCAAAAATTGCTTCCATTACTCTTGTTTTATTATCTAAATATAAAGTATCATATAGTTCGAATCGTTTATTAAAGAAATTAGCTATTTTATATTCGGCATCGCTAGAAAAAACTATTTCTAAATCATCATCGATATATTCTAATTTAATACTATCAAGTATACTTGAAAAATCGTTAGTTTCTTTTGTTACATGTTTTGAATCTCTAAACATATAATCCATTCTATCAATGTCAATCCCACCGGATAATAATTTACCGATTATGAAAATTAAATTTGGTTCGGTTTTTATTAAATTTTTATCTTTAATTTTTTCTTTCATTTTAATTAAAGAAATTGTTTTTTCTAAAACTTTTTCCCCAAATGTATCAACTATAGCTTTGTTTATTTCGCTATTTTTATCTAACAAGATACTTATTGTATTATCTTCATGAGTTCCGTTTAAAAATTTTTCTGATACATGTGAGAAACAACCATGACCAATATCGTGAACTAATGCCATACATTTTATTGCTTGTTCATCTTCTAATGTAATATCTAATATTTTTGAGAATTTATTTTTACAAATATCGATTAATTTACAAGCTAAATAATAAACTCCTAAAGAATGTTGATAACGTGTATGAACTGAATTATCGTTACAATTTAATCCGAGTTGTACTTTGTTTTTTAAGGAAATAAATTCTTTGCTGTTTATTATTTTTTCATAACAAGGTTCAATTTTTATTGTCCCCCAAATATCATTAATAGTCATATAATCACCCTCCTTGCGTATTTTTTACGCTTGACTATTGTTTTTAAAAATGTATTTACAATACATCTTTAAATTTATAAACTTTAGCTGGTTTTGTTCCTTCAAATACTTTATATTTATTAGTATCATCTACCATCGTAAGTATTTTTTTTCGGAAATTTCTTCGATCAAATTTAATATTTAAAATTGATTCATAAGTTTTTTGTATTTCTGGTATAACGAATCCATTAGGAAAAAGGGCTTTTAAGATGTCTGTTTCCATTATTTTTCTTTTTAAACATGAAAATGATTCGTTTAATATTTCATTGTGGTCGTAGGCAAGTTGAGGTATTAAATTAATTGGATACCAAGAAGCTGATGAAGTTTTTAATGTTTCGTTTAAAATGCTTACTCTTTCACTATCTATGATACCAATATATGATATGGCAACCATTCTTATATCTTCTGTTCTATTTTTTTTACCAAATACGTTTGATAGGTAAATATCGATATCTTTAATTCCGGTTTTTTCAAATATTTCTCTTTTCATTCCGTCAATTAAATCTTCATTGTTATAAAGTGCTCCTCCTACTAAAGCCCACATATCTTTGTAAGGATTATTTTTTCTTTTGATTAGTAAAACTTTTGTTATTCCTTTTTCAACTGTAAATATTGAGCATATAACATGGATACCTTGATTTTTATAAAGTGGATTATTTTTCTGCACTGCCTCACCTCACAATTACATTATAAGCGTTATTTTTACGCTTGTCAATATTTTTTTATTAAAAAATAATTTTTTATAAAAAAAAGGTTATTAAAACCTTTTAAAAATCACAGTTACCTGGGGTTCTAGGGAATGGAATAACGTCACGTATATTTTCTACTCCTGTTAAATAGATAAGTAATCTTTCAAATCCCATACCGAATCCTGAGTGTACACACCCACCATATTTTCTTAAATTTAAATACCAATCCATTCCATTTGTTGGAACTCCTAATTCATTCATTTTATTGATTAATACATCTAAGCGTTCTTCTCTTTGAGAACCACCTATTAATTCTCCTGCTCCTGGAACTAATAAATCAACTGCTCCAACTGTTTTATTATCATCGTTTAAACGCATATAGAATGCTTTTATTTCTTTTGGCCAATCTTTAACAAATACTGGTGAGTTATAGTAACTTGTTAAATATTTTTCGTGTTCTGTGGCTAAATCTTCACCATATTTTGGTTCGTTTTCAAATTTCTTACCGCTATTGATTAATATTTCAATTGCTTCATGGTGGGTGATTCTTGCTGCTTTACTATTAACAACACTTTGTAGTTTATTAATTAATCCATTTTCAACGAATTTATCTAAAAATTCTATTTCTGCTGAAGCTTTATCTAAAACATATTTGATTATATATTTTAACATATCTTCCATTATATCCATATCTTCATCTAAATCACAAAAAGCTATTTCTGGTTCAATCATCCAAAATTCTGAAGCATGTGTTTTAGTATTAGAGTTTTCTGCTCTAAATGTTGGTCCAAAGGTGTATATTTTTCTAAATGCTAGGGCATAAGCTTCTCCTTGTAATTGTCCTGATACGGTTAGGTTTGCTGGTTTTCCGAAGAAATCTTTGCTATAATCAACTTTACCTGTTTTAGCAATTTTATCTAAATCTAAAGTTGTTACTTGAAACATTTCTCCTGCTCCTTCACAATCACTTGCTGTAATTATTGGTGAATGGAAATAAACGTAACCGTTATCTTGAAAATAGGTGTGAATAGCGTGAGCTGCTATACTTCTAACTCTAAATACCGCTTGAAATAAGTTAGTTCTTGGTCTTAAATAACCTACTTCTCTTAAAAATTCTCTTGTATGTCTTTTTGGTTGAATAGGATAGTCTTCTGGACAATCTCCTAACAATAAAACATTACTAGCGATTATTTCGTATTCTTGACCACTACCTTGTGATTTTGAAAGAATACCTTCTACTTCAATTGAACACCCAACTCTTAATTTAGAAATTTCTGAAAAATTACTTAATTTGTTATCATATACAACTTGTATACTTTTAAAAGTCGTACCGTCGTAGAAATCAATAAATCCAAATTCTTTTTGTTTTCTATGGTTTCTAATCCATCCTTCTAATTTAATTTTTTTATCTAGATGTTTATCTACATCTAAAAATAATTCTTTTAATTCCATATTATCTCTCCTAATCTTTGTGTAAACTTTGATAAACAACTTCAAATATAAAAATGCCAAATAGTATTATACCTACCCATAAAAAGGGATTACCTCCATTTTGGATAAACCAATTTTTTATATTTAAAGCAATTTTTTCAATATTATCAACTATATTTAATATCATATTATACCTTCCTTATCTTTTTGTGTCCTTTAATTAATGTTTTAATACCATATGGATGAGAAAATGCTACTGTTAAAATTTTATCTTTAATACTAACAATAACTCCTTCTCCATAAGGTTCAAATTTAATATGTTCTCCTATTTCGTATAAAACATTATTATCAACTACTTCTTCTAATTTTGATTGATTTTTTTCTGTTTTTATATTTATTTCTTTAATAAATCTACTTATAATAGTATTTTTACTAATACCATATAAGGTTCTTCTTAAAGCATTTACTAAATATAGTTTCTTTTTTGCTCTTGTTATTGCTACATATAATAATCTTCTTTCTTCTTCAATTTCATTATTATCTTTAGCATTAAAGTGTGGGAATAAGCCTTCTTCTAATCCTACAACAAAAACATTATCAAATTCTAACCCTTTAGCTAAATGAACAGTCATTAAAGTTACTGCGTCATTATTATTTTTATATTCGGAAACATCAGAAACTAGTGATATTTCTGATAAAAATTCTTCTAAACTTATTATACCATACTTTTCTTCAAATTGTGAAGTAATCGTTTTAAATTCTTCTAGGTTTTCTAATCTTAATTCACTTTCTAATTCATTACTTTTTTTAATTTCTTCTTTTAAACCTGTTTCATTTAAAATTAAATCAACTAATTGTGTTAGGGTTAAATCATCTTTTATTTCTTTAAAGTGTTCGATTAATTTTTTAAATTCTAATTCTTTACCGTTATCTATAATTTCATAAATTGATTTATTTTCTAAATTAGCTTTATTAATTAAATTATCAATTGTAACTTTACCTATTTTTCTTTTAGGAACATTAATAATTCTAAGTAAACTATTATCATCTAAACTATTGTAAATCAATTTTAAGTAAGCCATTAAATCTTTTATTTCTTTTCTATTGTAGAAATAAAAACTACCAACTATTTTATAAGGAATATTTGATAATAACAATTCTTTTTCAAAGTTTTGTGATTGTGCGTTAGTTCGATATAGTATAGCAATTTCTCCTAATTTTTCATTTTTATCAATTAATTTATTTATTTCATTTACTACATATCTAGCTTCATCAATTTCATTTGTAGCTTGAAAGTAAGTAATATCCTCACCATCTTCGTTTAATGTCCATAAATTTTTATCTTTTCTAATTTTATTGTGTTTTATTAATGTATTAGAACTTTCAATTATTTTTTTTGTTGAACGATAATTTTGTTCTAATAATATAACTTCACAATTAGGATAATCTTTTTCAAAATTTAAAATATTTTTATAGTTACTACCTCTCCAAGAGTAAATTGATTGACTATCATCACCTACCACGCATATATTTTTATATTTTGAACTGATCATTTTAGCCATTAAATACTGTGCTTGATTGGTATCTTGATATTCATCTATTAATACATATTTGTATTTTTCTTGATATTTTTTTAATGTATCGGGATATTTTCTAAATAACATAATTGGTAATAGTAATAAATCATCAAAATCAATGCAATTGTTTTTTTTGAGTTTTTTTTCATATCTTTCGTATACTTTTAAAATCATTTCATCAAATTCTGTTTGAACATATTTAATATAATCAATTGGCGTTATTAATTCATTTTTGTTGCTACTTATTATGCTTTTTACTACTTTAAAGTTTTCTGAAATGTTTAAATCTTTTAATATTTTTTTTATTATTGAATTACTATCTTCACTATCAATTATAGTAAAATTTTTATTGTATCCTAATAATTCATAATTTTCTCTTATTATTTTTAAACCAAATGAATGAAATGTTGATATTTGAATTGAATTAGTATCTATTAAATTAGATATTCTTTCTTTCATTTCTTTGGCTGCTTTATTAGTAAATGTTATAGCTAATATATTATTTGGGTTTACTCCTTGTTCTATTAGGTAGGCTACTTTTGTTGTTAATACTTTTGTTTTTCCGCTTCCTGCTCCTGCTAATACTAATAAAGGTCCATCTTTTTTTAAAACTGCTTTTTTTTGTTGTTCATTTAAATTTGTTAAGTTCATATTTATTACCTCTTGTTAATTATAACATTTATCTTTTAATATGTAAATTTATATTGAAAAAAACTGATTTTTACTCAGTTTTTTCTCAGTTTTTCTTTTAAAATTAAGGAGCTGTTAGGACAGCACGGGTGGATAGGCTGCGGACGCCATCGCCAATGTAGCTGCCAAATTTGAACACTCCAGCGTTCGAACCACCGCTGTAGCCGCCCCCGCGTGTGAACCAAGGACTGCTTGAGTCTGGGAAGAACGCGTAGTCACTATAACATCCACCAGTAGTGCTTCCAAAGATTGATAAAGTCTCTTTAGTCGCATCTCCTAGCTTTCCTCTTGCGTGAGATGTATCAGAACTATCATATTTATATGTATCATAATACTTACTAGCTGGGACACTTGAGAAACCTGCTTTTCTTTCATAGAACGCATTCCTTGAGTTTAACATATTTCCCATTACATATTCATCTGCACCACCTGACATATCATATACTCCATAAATATTTCCTGTTGTACTTGCTAAC
>CAZTXU010000012.1:0-24326 GCA_964617705.1 uncultured Muribaculaceae bacterium | reverse complement strand
AAATATATCATACCATAAAAAAGTACAAAACGCACGTACTTTGCACAAGAGCCATAAGAATGTACAAAAAGTGGAAAATAAAAATGTACAAAATTATATTGACATTAGCATATATAATTTTCAATATTTAAAAAGTAAAAAGCAAAGAAAAAAATAAATATCTTGTTGCTTTATTTTATTTTTTTGATATAATAATTATCAAGTTAAGTGTTAATATTTTATTTATTAAAATTTAATTTTAATGCTGAGGTGGTATAATATATGAATATAAGCATTTTAATAATTAAAAAAATAGTTGTATGTAATTAAGAGTTGGTTGTTTTTTATGACCTCTTTTTGTTAGATAAGGAGTAATTAAAATGAGTGCGTTTGATAGTTTTTTGCAGTATGAAAAAGAAAATAGGTTATATGATAAGGAAATATTTGGATTTAAATATTGGGAATATGTAAGATTTGTTATATATACAGAAGTTAAGATTAAAACTGAGCAGTTATCAGAATTGCTAGTTGTTCAAAATCTAACTTGGAAAAATTATAGATTTAATTTAAAAGAACTTAATAAATATTTAGGATTGAGTAAAATTAAAAAATGTGATTTGCTATTTATATCACATCCTAGAAGAATTAATCAAAATGGAAAATATGAAAATATTTATACTGATGAAGTTGAGAAATATTTATCAAACAAATATACTTGTTTAACTTTCGAAGAACCTTGTTGGAATTCTTATGTTTCATCTAATATGGGGCACTTATTTCCAACTACTACTAAAAATATAAGATATACTGATATTTTAGAATTATCATATTTATTTAAAAAGAAAATATATAAAATTTTTAATAAAAATAAAATAAAATTAATTGAAAAAGAAGTTATTGAAATATTACAATCCTTAAATAAAGAATATAATGTTGATATCATGTATTTGAAAGATAGAACTGTAAATTCTATAATATATGGTTTGATAATGAAACAAATTTATTTTAAAATTTTAAAAAAAACAAATCCTAAAGTAATTCTAATCAATTATTGGCCTACTGATTTTAAAACTTTAATTATGGATATATGCAATGATTTAAAAATTACAACAGTTGAACTTCAACATGGAACAATAACTTTTGATGATCCAATTGAACATAAGTGTTATGATAATAATATATGTAAAAATGTTTCAGATTACTTTTTTTCATTTGGCAAGGTTCATACTGATATAAATTATTTGACGACAAAAACAGCTAACTTAAAAGAAGTTGGGTATCCTTTTTTAGAGAAAAAAGTAAAAGAAAAATATAAATTACCTGCTGGACTTAAGAAAAATAAAAAGTATATTTTAATTATTTCTCAAACAATAATTGGTGAAGAAATGAGTGAATTTGCATCAAAATTAGCAGATTTACTTATGGAAAATGATGAATATAGCATAATATTTAAATTTCATCCAAATGAAGTTGATAGGAATTATCCAAATTTAGAAAAGAAAAATATTATACAAATAAAGCAAAAAGGTGAAGAAATATATAAATATCAGAAATTTTCATATTTACAAGTTGGTGTTTATAGTACGGCAATTTATGAAGGAATTGCTTTTGGAATTCCTACTTTTATATTAAGAGGAAAAAGTGGGTCAGAGGAATCTAAAAAATTATTATCTTATATGAAAAAAGGTGTTTATTTTATAAATGATGAAAAAGAATTATATAATAGTATTCAATATAAGTTAAATTGTCCTTTGAAATCAGATATAAATAAATTATGGAAACAAAATAGTTTAAAAAATATAGAACAAGAATTAGAAAAAATATTAAAGAAGTAGAGGTAGAATAAAATGAAAGAAGAATGCCTATTTTTACGAGATTTATCTTCAATTCCAAATATAGACATAACAATACCTACTAATTGGTTATTAATAAACTCAATGTCAAATAATATGAATATTTCAGATGTAATGATTAGATATTTAGTGGTTAAAGAATTTTATACATGTAATAATTCTAATGAAAAAGAATTATTATATAATCAAAAAGGTAAAATGAACTATGATGTAATAAATGAATTGGGATTTCCTATGATGGCTTTATATTATAAAATGCAGTCTAAGAGAGCTGAATATGTAAAAAAAATATCAACAATAAACGTTGAAGATACAGTATTTAATTTTATTGATTTGATTGAAAAAGTAGACGAATATGGATTTGATACAAAGTATCCATTAGAAATTAATCAGAATTTTTGTTTGCTAGATGGAGCACATAGATTAGCATTAGCGTTATATCATAAGGTTCCAAAAGTTAAAATCTTTTTCTATGGTGGATTAAATTTTACACCAAATTACTCATTGCAATGGTTTAAAGATATGAATATGGTTGAATATATTGATATTATTATGGATACTTATAAAACTATACTTGAAAAAAATAGTAGCATATACA
The DNA here is from genome assembly GCA_964617705.1 of uncultured Muribaculaceae bacterium. Lineage (GTDB taxonomy): Bacteria > Bacillota_I > Bacilli_A > RF39 > UBA660 > Faecisoma. The sequence continues at coordinate 21,896 of CAZTXU010000012.1, read as the reverse complement.
TTATGTGTTCAAATAAAAAAATAGATTTTGGCAAATATAAAGAAAAATTTTTTATAGAAGAAATACAATTTTATGAAGAGTTGATGGAACAATTTGATTTGTTGAATGATTGTAAATTAGAAAATGATGTCAAATTTTGGAAATTAATTTCAAAATTCAATAATAATAAAACTATATATCCAATATATTCAGAAAAGATTAATATCCCTATGATTATAAACAAAATAGAAAAAGAGTTGATTGCATTTTGTAATTCAAAAAATATTATTTTAATGAAACAAAAAGGTGATAAAAATGTATAAAAATAAAAAAGTTTTATGCTTTATTCCAGCTAGAAAAGGAAGTAAAAGAGTCCCATTTAAAAATTGTAAATTATTAGATGGAAAACCTTTATTTCAATATAGTGTTGATGTAGCAAAAAAATCTTTTTATGTTGATGATATAATAGTAAGTACGGATTCAAAGAAAATATTAAAACAAGCTTATAAATTAGGATGTATAAAGAATGAATTAAGGCCAGATTATTTATCTGATGATAAAGCTAGAATAATAGATTCTATGTTATATGAACTTTCGTTACTTGATAAGCATTATGATGCAATTGTATTATTACAACCAACTTTTCCATATAGAACAGTAGAGTTGCTTGATAGTGCAATAGAAAAATATTTTGAAAGAGAAACTTCTTTAATTACTGTCGTAAGATCAAAAGAACAACCATTGTTTATTAGAAGAATAGTAAATAATAAATTAGAAAAAATTTTATGTGATTCTAGTGATGTTAGAAGTCAATGTTTTGAAGAATTTTATAGAATCATAGGATGCATTTATATAAATAATGTTAGTTTGATAACAAAGGAAACAATTCTTAATGAAAATGAGATTCCTTTAATTATTGATGATAGTTTTGATATTGACATTGATACACTAGAAGATTTTGATAAGGCAGAAAGAAAGATTAAAGGTAAATGATTATGAATGTATATATGTTTCATTATGTAAATGGCGAACAATTTAATTATTATCATTTTGATAAAGATGATTTTGAAAAAGTGATAATTAATTTATTAGATAGTGGTAAAAAAATAATTTCTTTTACAAAATTCAAGCAAATAATAAAAAATAATAACAAAGATATTGATAATTGCATATTATTAACATTTGATGATGGAACTAGAGATCATTATGATATAGTTTATCCTATACTAAAGAAATATAATATTTCAGGATTATTCTTCTTATGTTCAAATATATTAGAACATAGAATTTTAGATGTGAATATTATTCATCAAATAATAGCTAATTCACAATTTGATGATTTGTTTTCTAATTTTCAAAAAATGTTGATTGAAAATAATATCACAAATGATAATTACAAAATGTTGATAAATACGGAATATGATGATAAAAAAATGTTATATTTTAAGCAAATGTTACAATTTATTTTACCAGATGATATTAAAAATAAAATCTTAAATAAATTAGCTAATATTTATAAAGTTTCGTTAAATTTTGATGATTATTATATGAATGTAGAGCAGATAAAAGAAATGAAAGAAAATGGTATGGAATTTGGTTTTCATGCTTCTACTCATAAACGATTAGAGAAATTATCTTATGAAGAACAATTTAATGAAATTATTTCTAATATGGATTTGTTAGTCAAAGAAAATATAATAGATGATGATGCGGCTTTTTCTTATCCATTTGGAAGTTATAATTGTGACACATTGAATATATTGAGGAAAAATAAAATAAAATACGCATTTGGTATTAATATGAGACAATTTACATGCAAAGATAATTTATTAACTATACCAAGATATGATTGTAATATATTAAAGGAGGCATTAGAGAATGAAGAATAATTTTATAGAAATTGATGGCAGAAAAATAGGTACTGATTATGAGCCATTAGTAATTGCTGAAATTGGAATAAATCATAATGGAAGTTTAAAAATTGCAAAAGAAATGGTTGATGCTGCTTATAGAGCAGGTTGTGAAATTATAAAACATCAAACTCATATAGTGAGTGATGAAATGAGTCACGAAGCAAAAAAAGTAATACCTGGCAATGCAGATATCTCAATTTATGAAATAATGGAAAATGCTTCATTATCTGAAACAGAAGAAATAGAATTAAAAGAATATGTAGAAAGTAAAAATATGATTTTTTTAAGTACTCCATTTTCTAGAGCAGCAGCTGATAGATTAGAGAAAATGGGAGTAAAAGCATATAAAATTGGTTCGGGTGAATGTAATAATTATCCATTAATTGAATATATAGCTAAATTTGGAAAACCAATGATTATTTCTACAGGTATGAATGATATTGATAGAGTACGAAAAACTGTTGAAATTGTAGAAAAATACAATATACCATATATTTTAATGCATACTACTAATTTATATCCGACACCACCTCATTTAGTTAGATTAGGGGCATTAGAAGAATTGAAAAATAATTTTCCTAATGCTATAATTGGATTATCAGATCATACTTTAAATAATAATGCATGTTTATCAGCAACTGCATTAGGAGCGTGTGTATTAGAACGACATTTCACAGATACAAAAGATCGAATTGGACCAGATATAATTTGTTCAGCAGATGAAAAAGAATTAGAAAAATTAATAAAAGGGACTAAAGAAATTCATCAGATGTTAGGTGGAAATAAAACTGCTTTAAAAGAAGAGCAAGTTACTATAGATTTTGCATTTGCAACAATAGTTACAATAAAACCAATTAAAAAAGGTGATAAGTTTACAAAAGAGAATATTTGGGTCAAAAGACCTGGGAAAATAGGAATTAAAGCTGAAAAGTATGATGAATTATTAGGCAGAATAGCTACTGTTGATATTGAAAATGATATACACATTTTAGAAGGAATGTTTGAATGAGAAAGATAGTTTTTTTAACAGGTACTCGTGCAGATTATGGAAAAATAAAGTCACTTTTAAAAGTCTTAAGTAATTCAAAAAAATTTGATATTTATATTTATGTAACAGGTATGCATATGTTATCAAAATATGGTAATACATACATTGAAATTTTAAAAGATGGATTTACAAATGTATATTTAGAAAAAGATATATTAGAAAATGATAAAATGGATATTGTTTTATCTGATTCAATTAAAAAGTTTTCAAATTATATTGATATAGTTAAACCTGATTTGATTGTTGTTCATGGGGATAGAGTAGAAGCGTTAGCTGGAGCAATTGTTGGAGCTTTTAATAATATAAGAATTGCACATATTGAGGGTGGAGAAATATCTGGAACAATAGATGAATCAACACGTCATGCAATTTCAAAATTTGCACAATTTCACTTTGTCGCAAATGAAGAAACAAAAAAGCGTTTGATTCAAATGGGTGAAAATAGTCAAAATATTTATGTAATAGGCTCACCTGATATTGATATTATGTTATCTGATAAGTTACCTACATTAGCGGTAGTAAAAGATAAATATGATATAAGATTTGATAAGTATGCAATTGTTATGTATCATCCAGTTACTACCGAAATCAGCAAATTAGAAGAAAATGTAAATTATTTTGTATCGTATTTAGCTAATTCTTCTAAAAATTATATTATAATATATCCTAATAATGATTTAGGTTCCAATATTATATTGAACGCTTATAAAAAACTTGAAGAAAAGAAAAATATTAAAATTTTTCCATCAATTAGATTTGAAATGTTTTTAACGTTATTAAAAAATTGTGATTTTGTAATTGGTAATTCAAGTGCGGGAATAAGAGAATGTGGTGTATACGGAATTCCTGCTATAAATATTGGTTCAAGACAAAGGGGGAGATTTAACATATTTGAAAATAAGAATATAATTAATATAGAAGATAGATTATTAGAAATTAATGAAATAGTGGATAATATAGATAAATATAGAATAAAATGTTGTCCATTTGGTAAAGGAACAAGTTATGAAAAATTTATAAAAATTTTAGAAACTGAATTATTTTGGAATATTGAAATTCAAAAAAAATTCAATGACTTAAATTAATTTGACTGATTATGAAATTTGTATTAAAATATAACACAACGAAGGGGGAATTTTGATGTTGTGTTTGGGAATATTATGGAATTCTGTTCAAGAATATAAAGATATGGCTATAGCTGATATTCAAAAATATGGTTCATTAATAGGTGAATTTGATATGCCATTAGAAGAAAATTACGAACAATTTGTCAGAGACATATATGCACAAGATGAAATAGCAGATTGGAAAGTTGATAAAAAAGTAGAAACAATGTTTAATTCTAGTGATATTAGAACTGTAACAATAGTTTTTATTGAAGTAGATTTAACAGAACAGTTCTATCATGGCGGTAAAAAGAAATTAGTTTATACTAATCTAGAAAATTTAAAAACTGGAATTAGAGATAAATATGGAAAAATGATAAAAGATTATTTCTTTGATAATGTTTTTCATATGACAGATGATGAACGAGAATTAAGAGCTGATTTGAAAGTTGTGTCTAACTATCTAAAAAATATGAGTGTACAAAATTCAAATGACGAAATTCAATTAATAAAAAAAATTGATAATACACAAAAAAAATAATGATTTCAATTTATCATTATTTTTTTAATGCTTTGTTAAGATTATTTCTATAAATAACAATTAATTCATGTAATGGTCTCGTCATAGAAACATAAAGTAATTTCATATCTGTTTGGTTGGATGAACTAAAAATATTTTCATCTGCATCACTAATAATAACAACGTCAAATTCTAGCCCTTTTGATAAGTAACTTGGTATAGTACAAATACCACCTAAATATTGAGTATTAGAATTATCAATATTTGTAACATTAATTTTTCTATCAAATAATTCTTGATATATTGTATTACTTTCATCAGTAGTTTTACTTATAATAGCAATAGATTTATAATTATTTTCTAAAGCTTTGTTCATTTCATTAATTATAATATTTATTTTATCGTCAGATTTTATATAATTAACTTGTTTTCCATGACGAATAACAGGAGTTGCTGTATTTAAGTTTAACATCTTTGTAATATTATTGGCTTCCTCCATTATTTCTACAGTTGTTCTATAACTTTTTTCTAATGTCAAAATGTCAACATTATTTTCAAAAATAATATTTTGTACAGAATTCCAATTATCAATACTTTTGTATGAATATATCGACTGTGCTAAATCTCCATAAATACTAAAATAACTATTGTTGAATATACATTTTAAAATATAAAAATTGAAATCTCCATAATCTTGTGCTTCATCAACTACTAATTGTTTTATATTACTATATTGCATAGAACCAAAAATTTTGTATTTAATATACATAAGGGCAGGTAAATCTTCAATATCTATCATATTTTTTTTTATCATATTCGAAGTATATTCTTTCAATTTAATGGCAATATTGCTATTATCATTGTATTTATCATAGTTAGTTATAAAATCATTATATAAATTAATAACACTTAAATTATTATTAGTAAAGTATTTCTTCAAAGATTGTCTACAACCATTCATTAGTTCTTTTTTTATTTCCTCACGAGTTTTAGCTAATTTGCTTAGTTCATTTTTGTTGATTACTTCATCTGATAATTTATTAATAAATTCAGTTAATTTTATCATTAAACTATCATATTTTAATTCTATCTGTTTTGATAATAATAGAATGCAACGTTCAACACGAGAATTAATATTATTAAAAGAATTATTACAACTTATTTCTTTATATGTGTTTATAATTTCATCTCTTGTTAAGATTTTAAAATTTTTGATGCAAAAATCTTTATTTGGTATAACTGAAAAGTTTTTTTCATACATAAATTTATTTAATTGATCTTTATAAGTTAATGAATATTTAAGTTTGTCAATAGTTGAATCTTTTGTGTCATTGATATAATTAATCAATTTATCATTGGATTCATTTAATATAAAATTTTCAAAAATATATTCTTTTGCTAATTCAATGAAATCATATTGATAAACACCGTTAACATCTAAATCAGGTAATACTGATGATATATAGTTAATAAAAAATTTATTTGGTCCAATTATCATATATTGATTTGCATTAATGTTATTTCTATTATTATATACTAAGTAGGCAATTCTATGAAGTGCAACAGTAGTTTTACCTGAACCAGCAACTCCTTGAACGATTAAGTTTTTTCCAAAATCTTTTCTAATTATACTATTTTGTTCACTTTGAATTGAAGAAACAATATTTTTTAAGCGATTATCAACATTAATATCTAAGTATGGTTTTAGTAATTCATCATTTGCAACTGTATCAACATTAGTAAATGATTTTAATATACCATTTTCTATATCATACTGTCTTTTAATTTTTAAAGTACCATTAATTATTCCATCAGGAGCATTATAAGAAGCATTTCCAACATTTGAATCATAATATAAACTTGAAATAGGTGCTCTCCAATCAACAGTAATTATATTATTATCATAGTCAGTAACTCCAATTTTACCAATATAATAAATATCTTCTTTGTTATGTTCGTCGACAAAATCGATTCTAGCAAAATAAGGCTTTTTAATATTTGTTTTTAAATTATTTAACCTTATTTTTGTTGTGGAAATAGCATTATCTAGAAATTCCGGATTAGATTTATATAATGATGGGAGCGAATTAAAAGAAAGTTCAGTATCCTCAATTACTTCCTGATATTGTTTTATAGTATTATTTAAATGTTCTTTTTCAAATTCAAAATCCATATTATCATCTCTTTTCTCAAAAAAAAAGAATTTAAAGATATACTTATTCTTTTATCATATCAATATATGTCAAAAACATATTTAAACTAGGTCCAATAGTTGGAACAAATTCCTTATCTTCAATAATCTTTTTTAATTCATCAATTGTAACATATTTTACTTCACTAACTTCATCTTCTTGCATTTTTATGTCATTTAAGTCAATATCTTGTTCTATGTGCCATACATCAACATAGTCATATTTTCTTTTAATACTACCTATTAATTCAGCTTTATCCATATTTGGTTTAACACCTAATTCTTCTTCAAATTCTCTAGCACAAGTCATTTCGCTTGTTTCACCAGTAGAAGCTGCTCCACCTGTTTCGTTCCACATATTAGGAAACATTTTTTTGTTGGCTGATCTTCTTTGAATTAATAATTCTCCTTTACTGTTTGTAATCCAAATATGTATTGATAAACGATATTCACCAACTTCAGGTTTAGTACTTCTTTCGACTGTTTTTTCTGTTTTGTTCTTTTTCCCGTCATAAATATCTACTATTTCCATATATAACCAACCTTTCTAACTATTATTATATCATAATTTTTATTATTTGAAACTTTTTTAATATCATATTTAAATATAAAAATATGTTATAATATTCTTGCTATTAGTTAGGAGTATTATAATGGAGTGTAATAAATTAAAAAATCGAATTAATGATGTAGTTAATGCAAGTATATATAGTGAAATTCCAGAATTTCCAAAAAAAGGTATGTTAATTGAAATTACTAATTTATGTAATGATGCATGTATATTTTGTTTTAATAAGAATATGGTGAGGGAAAAGGGGTTCATTGACCCAAAATTAGTAGATAAAATCTTAAAGGAAGCTTATGAACTAGGAATGAGAGAAGTTGGATTTTATACTACTGGAGAACCTTTACTGAATAAAAAATTGGAAGATTATATATATAAGGCAAAAAATATTGGATACAAATATGTATATATAACTACTAATGGAGCATTGGCAGATATTAGTAGAATGAAAAAATTAATAGAAAAAGGTTTAGACAGTGTTAAATTTTCAATTAATGCTATTGATAGTGATGAATACAAATTTATTCATGGTAAAAGTGATTTTGAAAAAGTTATTACAAATTTAAAAGAATTATATAATTACAAATTAAAAAATAATGTTTCAATTAACATATTTGTGTCTTATATTAAGACAAAATATACTGAAAAAAGTATAACAGAAATTGAAGAATTTTTTAATAATATTTGTGATGAAGTTGCAATAATGAATGTAGAGAATCAAGGTGGTTTACAACAAGAAATTAATGATTTACTTTTATCTGAATCTGACGTAGAATTAGATACAACTAAAAAAATGCCTTGTTCATATCCATTCAAATCTGTAATTATAACTAGAGAGGGATATTTAACAGCCTGTTGTTTAGACTTTCAAAATTATTTAGCCTATGCTGATTTAAATAAAGTATCGTTAAAAGAAGCTTGGAATAATAAAATTATTAGAAAATTAAGAAGAAAACAGTTAGAATCAGATACATCAAACACAATATGTTCTAATTGTGTTTATAATTCAAATATTCAACCATTACCATTAGTAAAAGAATTATCGAGTGAATTTGAATATAATAATTTTTCTAATAGAGAATGTTTAGTTAAAAGAATTAATGATTTTCTAAATTTTAAGAATAATAAATAAAATTACTATAAAATTAAAATATGATTTATATGGTTTGGTGAGATAATATAATAATTTAGATATGATTAATTTGTGATAATGTCTTAAGTGTTAACTTGCAAACAATTAGGTATAAAACTTAAATCTACATCTGTGTTGCAGCCAAACTCGGTGGGCATTAGTATAAATTTAAATTAAAACAACTTAATCATTTATTCTTATATTAACTCCATCTATATTTTATAAACACGTTTTTCATTTTTAAATACTTTTTTTCTATTTTATCTGCTAAATCAAGAACAAGCATTTCTGATAGTTCCATTAAGTAAATTTCAATATCTCTTGTATTTGTTTCTTTATTTAATTTGTTTTGCCAAATATCTTTTTGAATTTTTTTAACTATATAATTATCCTTCTTAAAATCGTTGCAATATTCTATTACTCTACTAACATTATACTCTAAAAATTCATTTGTTTCAATCTCGTTAAATGTCAATTTGTGCCTTTCAGAGGACTGAAAGAACGAAAGAAAGGAATGATAATTATGGAAAAGTTATCTTTATATGAAAGATTATTAAAAAACAAAAACAGATTAAAAGTACAAGCAGTATCATTATTATTAGCTACAACAGCAGTTATAACAACAGGATGTGGAAAAACAGAAAAACCAAATGTAGATAATCCACAAACTGATATTGTTGATGTTGTAGATAATGATACAATTGAAGAAGAAATGGTACCGATATCTATTGATAATTTAGATTCTGAAGCTGAAAGAATAACAAATAAATTAGCTGAAAAAAGATTACATATGTCTTTTGAAGATGTAAGAACTATTTTATTACATTTAAATAAAGATTCATTCTCTGATGAAGAATACTATTCATTATTTGATAGTAGTGAATATGAGGAAGAACCAATCAATAAATTTTTTAAAAAAGTAACAATTCACAATACTGATGCAGTTTATGATGGTAAAATAGAAGAAATTGTAAATCTTAAAGATTTTTGTAGAAGTGAAGATGGTTATAAAGTAATTGGGAAATTAGAAAATGATGCTTTAACAATTGCTAAAGCAGTTATTAATGATTCTGAAAATATGGATAGTGAAATTGCTAATAGTTTAAAACCAATTTATCAACTTTTAGCTGAAACAGAACAAATACAAATTGGAGACGAAACATTTAAATTAGAAGATTTAGATGATGAAACTAAAACTTTAATTATGTATTCATTTACGAATGTATATAATTGTATCGACAATGTTTGTAGAAGTAATAAATTAACTGATGAAACAAAATCACTTTGTGATAATGCTATGAAATTTATTCCAATGACTTGTTCTATGTCATTTAATAATATACTAGATAATATATATCAAGGCGAGTTTTTTAAGACTAAATAATTATAAAGGTTTTTAGAAATATTCTAAATCCTTTTTATTATATAAATTTTAAAAAAATACTGATATAATATATATGGAGGTTAAAATATGCCACATTATAATTCATATGATAGTTTTAAAACTAAAAAAAGTATTGAAAAAAAACAAAGAATTAAAAAAATTAAAAAAAACAATGAAATAGCAGATGATTTTATTATTGATTATTGTGAAGAATATGGAGTTGTTATTGAAGTAAGATATGATGATGCTTATATCCTTTATAATGATGAAGTAATATTAGCTAAATTAAGAAAAGATATTAATTTAGTTTGTAACCAAGTTGTTTTTCCTGGCGATAAAGTTGAAATAAAAAAAATAAATGAAACATATATAATTAATCATTTATTAAATAGAACTTCAATATTAACTAGAACAAAAAAAGATGGTACAAGACTAAATGATGTCGGTTTAATAAAGAACATAGCTTCGAATATTGATTTAGCTGTTATAGTAGTAGCAGCCCAACAACCACCATTACATCCAAAATTTATTGATAGATATTTAATGATTCTTCAAAATAGTAATATCCCAACAATAATATGTTTAAATAAATGTGATTTAAAAACTGAAGAAGATTATAAAATTCTTTCTACATATAAAGATTTAGGAATAAATGTGATTGAAACCTCTACATATAGTAACATTGGAATTGATGAATTAAAAACTCAATTAATAAATAAACAAGCAATATTTGTTGGTAATAGCGGTGTTGGGAAGTCATCTCTTACAAATGCAATAATGGGCGATGATGGAATTAAAACAAATTATGTAAGTAATAAAAGTAAACGAGGAAGACACACAACAACAACTTCAAAATATTATATATGGGAAGATAATTCATCAATTATCGACACACCAGGTATAAGAAGCTTGGATGTTTCTTCATTTAATCCTTTAGAAATTCAAAACTATTTTCCTGAATTTAAAAAATGTAGAGGTAAATGTAAATATAATAATTGTCTCCATTTTAATGAACCTTATGATTCTTGTGTAGTTAAACAAGGAATAAATAATGGATTAATAAGTATAGAACGTTATGAAAGTTACTCAAGAATAATGAAAAATGTAATTAAAAAACATTAATTATAATAATTTTTTCTTTTAAAAAAGTGTAAAATAATGTATAATAATATTGGTGATTTTATGAAAAGACTATTATTGTGTATATTAGATGGCGTGGGGATAAACGAAAGCTATAAAGGAAATGCTTACAAATTAGCTAAAACACCTAATTTAGATAAAATAATTAACAAATACCCACATAGCAAATTAGTAGCCAGTGGAACTGAAGTAGGACTTCCTAAAGGAATAATGGGTAATAGTGAAGTAGGTCATACTAACATAGGGACAGGTAGAGTTTTACTTCAAGGAATGGAATTAATTAATAAATCTATTCAAGATAAAACATTTGAAAACAATTACGAATTAAATCAAATGATTGAATATATTAAAACAAATAATAGTAGATTACACTTAATGGGATTAGTTAGTGATGGAGGAGTTCATTCATCATTGCTACACTTACAAACATTAATAGATATATTAGATAAAAAAAATATACCTTTTTATCTTCATATTTTTACAGATGGAAGAGATACATTACAAAATAGTAGTTTAAAATACATAAATAAAATAGATTTAAAAAAAGGTAAAATCGCTACAATTTCTGGTAGATATTATGCTATGGACAGAGATAATAGATATGATAGAACAAAGAAAGCTTATGATATAATAACAGGCAATAGTGATGATATATATCCATCATTAGAAAGTGCGATTAAAAGAAATTACGAAAAAGGAATAACCGATGAGTTCATACACCCAGGAATATTAGATAAAGAAGGTTGCGTAAAAGATAAAGATGGAATAATATTTTTTAACTTTCGACCTGACCGATTAAGACAACTAGGTAGTGCTTTTACAAATGACAATTTTAATGGTTTTGAAAGAATAAAAAAAGATATAAAATTACTTACTATGGCAAGTGTTAGTGAAGAAGTAATATGTACTAATATGTTTAAAAAAGAAAAAGTTGAAAACACATTAGGTGAATATATAAGCAAAAAAGGATTAAAACAATTAAGAATAGCTGAAACAGAAAAATATGCCCATGTAACATATTTCTTTGATGGAGGCAAAGAATTAAATTTAAATAATTGTGAAAAAATATTAATTCCTTCACCTAAAGTAGCAACTTATGATTTAAAACCAGAAATGAGTGCTTATGAAATAACTAATAAATTAATTCCAATAATGAATGATTATAATTTAGTAATTTTAAACTTTGCTAACGGTGATATGGTAGGACATACTGGCAATTTAGAAGCTGCTAAAAAAGCTATTGAAGTAGTTGACGAATGTGTTGGAAAAATATATAAAAATTATAAAGGAACTATGATAATAACTGCTGACCATGGAAACTGTGAAGAAATGATTGATAAAAATGGAAATATATTAACTAGCCATACAACTAATTTAGTTGATTTTATTGTAACAACTAAAGTTAAATTAAAAGATGGAAAATTAGCTGATATCGCTCCAACAATTTTAAAATTATTAAATATAAAAATACCAAAAGAAATGACTGGTAAAGTATTAATTAAAAATAATAAAGAAAAAATATTTACTATATTAAGCATAATATTTATATTAACTATGATTATAGTTTATGTAGGTAGATTTGTTTACTTTTATGTAAGAAGGTGAGTTTTATGAAAAAAGTAGTATTAATTATTTTAGATTTAATAGCTATTTGTTGTCTTTTATTAGCATATGGACCAAACGAATCATTTAAAAATATGTTCATAACAACAGCTATGAGTACTAAATCACATCAATATTTAGCTAGAGTTTTGTATTCAGAAAAACAAATTGAAGAAGTTCTTAATAAAAATTATACCGAAGAATTTGAAGAAGAAACAAAAGAAACAGAAATAACCTTTAAAGAAGAAGAAGAAGTTATAGTATATGAATCAGAATATGAAGAACAAATTTTAAATAGAGAAGAAGGACAATTATATAAATTAATTGAATTTGATGAAAATAATTACCACGTTTATTTAACAGTAATATATGATGCTTCAAGAATTAAAACAATGAAAAGTAGTTATTATGGAACAAAAGGCGAACACCTATCAAAAATGGCTTCAAAAAACGAAGCAATAGTTGCTGTTAATGGTGGGGGATTTACTGATATAGGAGGAAAAGGAAACGGAGCTAAAGCAGCCGATATATTTATATCAGAAGGAAAAATAATTGAAAATAACAATGGAAAATCAGCTAATATAATTGGTTTTACAAATAATAACGTTTTAGTTTTAGGTAAAATGACAGCTGAAGAAGCAATTTCTAAAGGAATAAGAGATGCAGTTTGTTTTGGACCATATTTAATTATGAATGGTAAAAGAGCAAATTTAGTTGGAAATGGAGGTTATGGAACCCATCCAAGAACAGCTATCGGTCAAAGAAAAGATGGAATAGTTTTATTGTTAACAATTGAAGGAAATGGTAATAAATATGGCTTTAGAGGTGGTGCGACAATGATGGATTTAATAAATATATTTGAAAGATATAATGTTTATAACGCCTCTAATTTAGATGGTGGGGCATCATCAGTTTTATATATTAATGGTAATGTTATTAATGAACCAGTTGCTTATTCTAGTACTGGTGAAAGATCACTTCCTAATGGATGGATATTTAAATAAATAAAACACCAATTGGTGTTTTAATTCTATTTGATTTAATTATAAAAATTGAAAAAACTATGATATAATATGGTAAATAAAGTTATTAAGGTGAAAAATGTGAAACAAAAAATAGGTAATGTAAATATAAAAAATCAAGTTGGATTAGCTCCAATGGCAGGAATTTCTAATCCAGCATATATGAAAATATGTGAAGAAATGAATGTTGGTTTTGCAGTTACAGAATTGATAAGTTCTGAAGCAATAGTTAGAAATAATAAAAAAACATTTGATATGTTAAAAGGTATTGATACTCTTAATTTTCCTGTTGGCATTCAAATATTTGGTTCTAGTTCTTCCACAATGGCAGAAGCAGCAAGAATCCTTTTTGAACGTTTCCCTAAAATATCATTTATCGATATTAATATGGGTTGTCCAGTTCCTAAAGTATCAATAAAAGCCCAATCAGGAAGTGGATTATTAAAAAATCCTGATAAAGTATATGAAATAGTTAAAGAAACAACTAAAAGTGTTCCTATTCCAATAACAGTTAAAATAAGAAGTGGTTGGGATCAATCTAACATAAATGCTTTAGAAATAGCCAAAATATGTGAAAAAGCTGGAGCTAGTGCGATAACAATTCATCCAAGAACAAGAAGTCAAGGATATAGTGGTAAAGCAGATTGGAATATAATTAAACAAATAAAAGAAAATGTTAAAATACCCGTTATCGGTAATGGTGATATAAAATCATGTTACGATGCTAAAAAAATGTTAGATGAAACTAAATGTGATATGATTATGATTGGAAGAAGTGCTTTAGGTAATCCATGGATAATTAAAGAAACAGTAAAATATTTAGAAAATAATACAATACCTAAAGAAATAACTTATTTAGATAAATTAAATATGATTTCTAAACATATTGATTATTTATTAGAAAATAATAGTGAAAAAATAACTTTATTACAAATGCGAAGTCACGTTTTGTGGTATTTAAAAGGAACAAATAGTATCTTAAAAAAACAAATAATGGAAGTAAAATCAGTTTTAGAATTTAAGGAGTTATTAAATGAAGAAAAAAAGATTTTTAGCCTTAATAATTGATATAATAATTTTATTGATAATATTTGAATTAATTAATTTATTTTTTATAAACCCTTATGAATCAGAATTAACAACACTAAAAGAAAAGCTTATAAATAATAAAATAAGTTATAGTGCTTATTTATATAATTATATAAATATAAATCACAATATAAGTAAAAATAATATTTATTTTAATGTAATTCAAATAATTATAATGAGTGTTTATTTTATTTTAATTCCTTATATTAATAAAGGTTCAACAATTGGAAAATTGTTATTTAAAATAAAAGTAGATAAACCTAATTTAAAAATAACTGATTTATTAATTAGAAGTTTTATTATAAATGGAATAGGTTATTTGTTAATAATGACTATTTTATTACCTCTTAGTAATAGCCTTTTATACTTCACAATTGAAAATATTTTAGGAATAATGCAAATAATAGTAGTAATTATAAGCGGTTTTATGGTATTATATAAGAAAGACAACTTGGGATTACACGATATTTTAACTAAAACTGTAGTTAAGGAGAGATAAAAATGAGAGAATTTACAGAACAAGAATTAGTTAGAAGAGAAAAAATGATGGAATTACAAAATAAAGGAATTGACCCTTTTGGGCATCGTTTTGATGTAACATCTAATTCAAAAGAAATAAAAGAAAAATATGAAAATATGACTAAAGAAGAACTACACGAAGTTGATATTCCAGTTAAAGTTGCTGGAAGAATTATGACTAAACGTGGAAAAGGTAAAGCAGGGTTTATGCATATTCAAGATAAGTATGGACAAATTCAAATTTATGTTAAATTAGATAATGTCAAAGAAGAAGAATATGAATTATTTGATAAATCTGATTTAGGGGATATTGTTGGTATTGAAGGTACTGTTATGCGTACTAATATGGGTGAATTATCAGTTAAAGCTAATAAATATATTCATTTAGTTAAAGCTTTAAGACCACTTCCAGATAAATTTCATGGATTAAGTGATGTTGAAGAAAGATATAGAAGAAGATATGTAGATTTAATTGTTAACGAAGAAGCAAGAAAAGTAGCATTTATGAGACCTAAAATTATTCGTTCAATCCAACACTATTTAGATAACTTAGGTTATACTGAAGTAGAAACACCAGTATTACAAGCTACATTAGGTGGAGCAGCAGCTCGTCCATTTAAAACTCATCATAATACTTTAGATATGGATTTTTGTCTTCGTATTGCCACTGAACTACCTCTTAAAAGATTATTAGTAGGTGGGATGGATGCTGTATATGAAATTGGTAGATTATTTAGAAATGAAGGAATGGATAAAAACCATAATCCAGAATTTACAACAATTGAAGTATATAAAGCTTATAGTGATTTAGAAGGAATGATGGATTTAACTGAAAATATCATAGGAACCGTAGCAATGGATGTTCTTGGAACTTATGATATTAAATGGAGAGGTCATGATATCAGTTTAAAACCTAAATTTAAACGAGCACATATGGTAGATTTAATTAAAGAAAAAACAGGTATTGATTTCTTTCAACATATGAGTTTAGAAGAAGCTAAAAAATTAGCCCACGAACACAATATTGAATTAGAAGACCATTTTGCATATGGACATATTATTAATGCTTTTTATGAAAAATATGTTGAAGATACTATTATTGAACCAACATTTGTATTTGGACATCCAATTGAAATTAGTCCTTTAGCTAAAAAAGATCCAAATGATCCAAGATTTACCCAAAGATTTGAATTATTTATTTGTGGTAATGAATATGCTAATGCGTTTACAGAATTAAATGATCCAGTTGATCAATATGAAAGATTTGAAAATCAATTAAAAGAAAAAGAATTAGGAAATGAAGAAGCTAATGATATGGATATAGATTATGTTGAAGCATTAGAATATGGTATGCCTCCTGCAGGTGGTATGGGAATGGGAATTGATAGATTAGTTATGATGATTACTAATAGTGAAACAATTCGTGAAGTTATTTTATTCCCACATATGAAAAACAAGAATTAGGGTGGTTTAATGAAAAAAATATTTTATGGTTTATTCTTCTTTCTATTAACATTTTTAAGTGTTAATATTGTAAGAGCAGAAGATCGTTATTGTAATTATACAATTAATGGTACTAGTTCAACTATTGTTGTTACAATTGGTAGTGATAAAGTTTATATTGATTATACTAATGCTACTGGAAAAGGTGGAGAATATGCTTATAATTTAACTGATTATAATGTATTCGATTATGTTAAAAAGAATGATTCATGTCCTAAATATGCTTATCGTTTTAAAACACCTATTTATCAAAATGGAAAAAAATTAGATATAAATTCACATTATGAATATAAATTTATATTTACAAATAATAGCATTAAAAAAGTTAAATTAAAAAATACTAATAAAGATATAATGGATATTGAAGATACATTTACACTTAGTTCCAATAAAGATAAAAAAACTTTATCATGTAATTTTGTTGATCCTAAAACAGGAAATGTAAAATTTAAATATAATTATAGTTCTGGTAAAGAAACTTACACTTTTTCTAATAAAACAGTAACACCTAAAATTGATAGCAATTTAACGTTAGTAAGACCTTATCAAAAAAATAAGTGTCCACAATTTGTTATTTATAATTCAAGTTCAAATAAATTAGATTTATATTATGAAGGAAATGTTGGAAAAGATGTAGGAACAGATATTATTTCTGGTATAGGTAAAAGTGGTTTATTTGTTTTAAAAGACACACCGATGGCATATTGTGCTTATGGAGTAGCAACTGCTGGATATATTGGTAGTATTCCATTTGCAGTTGGTACGGCTTCTAATGATGTTAGTAAATTATTTACTATATCTGGATTTCAAGATAGTAATGGAACTCCAACATGTCTTGAAAGAGTTTATTATTATACAACTACTGGTGGTGGTTCAGTTGGACTAACACACACCTATGTTACCCCAACTTTAGTTGATAAAGAAAATAGCAAACACAGTGAATTGAAAGGAAATCTTTCATTTACTTATTCAACAACTAATAATAATTTTAAAAATAAATTATCATGTGAATATACAAAAGATAAAAGTTTTTCTACCTATCCTACTAAAGTAATAATTAATTTAAATACTAATGGCGATATTAAATTTTATGGAGATAATGAAGAATTAGGTAATAATGATAGTTCTATTTCTAACCAAATGCAATCAGGAACTTGTCCTAAAAATATTTGGCTAGACCAATGTGGTTCTAATAAATGTGTTTATTCATCAAAACGAGGTGTAAAGTATAAATATTCACAAACAGGTTTAACAAGTGAAGATTACAAAGCAACTGGAGATATTTATACAGGAGTAAGATTTAAAGAATTAATGAATATCTTATATCCATATTTAATTGAAGTTCAAGCTGATAAACTTCCACTTGGAGAAAATGTAGGAGAATATACATATGGTAAGGTATATTTTAGTGGAAAAAATCTTGCTATAAAAAATTGGGGAATGTCAGGTAAATACAACTGTACATCTTCAGATTGTATGAATAATTTTGATTATGAATTTACTAGTAAAGTCAAAGATGTTGCTGTATATTGTAATGATTTATATAATAGATATAATACAACAATTGTAGGTTCTTTAAATGATCAATTAAATCTTAGATTACAAGAATGTATAAGTTTTGATTATTTTTATGAATGGTTAGTTGCAAATGGTAAAATTAATCGTTTTGATGGTGATTGTGGATTTATTTCACAAGATGTTTATAATATGATTCAAACAGCTTTAAATATTATTAAAATTGCTGGACCAATAATTGCTATTGGTTTAGGAATGATAGATTTTGCAAAAGCAGTTGTAGCAAGTGATGCTGATAAAGAATTAAAAAACGCATGGCAAAGATTTATAAAAAGAATTATTGCTGCTGTAATATTATTATTATTACCAGTTATCTTAAGTTTCTTAATGAATGTATTTTTAACAGGTGAAGATGGTTATGATAGTAATAATCCATTCTGTAACTTAGAAAATATGCGTAATTTAGGGAGATAATTATGAAATTATATATAGTTAGACATGGCGAAACATTTGAAAATGCAAGTGATAGATTACAAGGAAGAATAGATAGTAATCTAACAGAAGAGGGAAGAAAACAAGCAGAAATAGTTAAAAATATATTTGAAAACAAAACTATCGATTTGATAGTTTCTTCTCCTTTAAAGAGATGTGTTGAAACAGCTAATATTATAAGTGATAATAAAATAAAAATAATTTATGATGATAGATTATTAGGAAGAGATCATGGAGAATTTACTGGTTTAAAAAAACAAGATGTTAATTTTGATGATTATTGGAATTATTATAAAAATATCAAATATGAAAAAGCTGAAAATGTTGTTGATTTATATAATAGGGTATCTAAATTAATCGAAGATTTAAAAGAAGAATACAAAGATAAAAATGTAATTATTGTAACTCATAGTGGCGTTATTAGGGTAATGTATTATTATTTTAATGGAATACCAAATGATGGTTTATTAGGAGAAATAACTATAAAAAATTGTAGTATTTTTGAATATGATATATAGGAGGAAAAATGAAAGTATTATCAATTAATTGTGGCAGTTCATCATTAAAATTTCAAATGTATGAAATGCCTGAAGAAAAAGTATTAATTTCTGGTGTGTTTGAACGAATTGGAAGTGAAAATAGTTTTTATACACTAAAATTAAATGGAGAAAAAATTAAAAAAGAAACACCAATATTAGAACATTCTAAAGCAGTTGATATTTTAATTGAAGAATTATTTAATTATAATATTGTCAATAGTTTAGATGAAATTAAAGGAATTGGTCATAGAGTCGTACACGGTGGGGATAAATATTCAAAGAGTGTTGTTATAGATGAAGATGTTATAAAAACAATTGAAGAATTAATCCCTTTAGCCCCACTTCATAATCCAGCTAATTTAATTGGAATAAGAGCATTTGAAAAAGATATTCCAAATGCTACTCAAGTTGCAGTATTTGATACAGCTTTTCCAGATACTATGCCTGAAGAAGTGTATATGCTTACTGCTCCTTATGAATGGTATACAAAATATGGTTTAAGAAAATATGGTTTTCATGGAATAAGTCATAATTATGTAACTGATTACATGAAAAAAGAGTTAAACAAAGAAAATATTAATATGATTAATTGTCATTTAGGAAATGGTAGTTCAGCAGCTTGTGTTAAAGAGGGAATTTGTTATGATACAACTTTAGGATTCTCAACTAATTCAGGATTAATGATGGGAACTCGTTCTGGTGATATTGATTTATATATTGTACCATTTATTATGAAACAAAGTGGAATGTCATTTGAAGAAGTGTTAGATTGTTTAAATAAGAAAAGTGGTTTTTTAGGTGTAAGTGGCGTTAGTTCAGATTCAAGAGATATTGAAGATGGAATTAAAGATGGAAATAAACGTTGTGAATTAGCTCAAAAATTATTTGTTAAAAGAGTAGTTGCATATATTGCTAAATTTTATTGTGAATTGAAGCATGTTGATGCTATTACATTTTCAGGAGGTATTGGTGAGAATTCTATTTTAACAAGAAAACAAATTTTAGAAGAATTAGAACCTCTTGGAGTAGTTTTAGATGATGAAGCTAATGATATTCGTGGTGAGTTTAAATTAATTACTAAAGAGGGTTCTAAAATACCATGTTATATTGTTCCTACTGATGAAGAAGTAATGATTGCAAGGGATACATATAAATATAGTAAATAGAGGGAAGTATAATATGCCTTATAAGAAAATATACAAAGAAATTAAAAAATATGATAGTATTGTAATTGCAAGGCATGTTGGTGCTGATCCAGATGCCTTGGCATCTTCAATAGCTTTAAAAGAAAGTATAAAATTAACTTTTCCTAATAAAAATGTTTTTGTTGTTGGTGTAACTGCTAATAGGTTTAGTTATTTAGGGGTTTTAGATAGATTACCTGATAATTTTAATAAGGAATTATTAATTGTAACTGATACTCCTGATAGAAAAAGAATTGATGGAGTTAATCCTAATGATTTTAAATCAGTTATTAAAATTGATCATCATCCTTTTGTTGAAGAATTTGGACAAATTGAATGGATTGATGATACAGCAAGTAGTGCTAGTCAAATGGTAATTGAATTGATATTTAATACTAAATTAAGATTGAATAAAAGTATAGCTGAAAAACTATATATTGGTGTTGTAAGTGATACTGAAAGATTCTTACATGATTATACTACAACTAAAACTTTTGATTTAGTATCAAAGTTAATAAAAGAAACTAATATTGATTTTACAAGTCTTTATTTGCCTTTATATTTAAGACCTTTAAGGGAATATAGATATTTAGGATATTTGTTAGATAATTTAGTTGTTACTCCTAATGGATTAGGTTATATTAAAATAGATGTTGATACATTAAGAAAATATAATGTTGATTCATCATCAGCTGGTAATTTAATTAATCATTTAACAAATATAGATGAAGTAAAAGTAGTTACAACTTGTTCAATTGATTTAGGGAATGATTGTGTTAAGTGTTCAATTAGATCTAGGAATATTGTTATTAATGAAATTGCTAGTCATTATAACGGTGGGGGTCATGCACTAGCATCTGGTGCTAGACCTAAAAACTTTGAAGAAGTTGATAAAATGTTATTTGAATTAGATGAAGCTTGTTTGAAGTCTGTTGATTAATTTTATAAAATTTGGTATTGCCCCATGGCCAAGTGGTATGGAACGGACTCTGACTCTGTGATCATTAGTTCGAATCTAATTGGGGCAGCCAAATTTGGCCTGTTGGTGAAATGGTTAACACATAGCCCTCTCAAGGCTACATTTATGGGTTCGAACCCCATACAGGTCACCATATAGTATTTTACCCTTGTTTTTCAAGGGTTTTTATTTTAAGATTTATAAAGATATAAAAGGTTTTAAAGTTTAATTGTAAATATACGTTATTGACTAATACACGAAATTATGATAAATTATTAATAGATAATATTGAATACTACTTGAAATAATAACATTTATATGATAAACTTAAATAAGTTAAATGAGAGTAATAAGTATATGTATTCATTTGATACAAATTGTTATGG
The DNA here is from genome assembly GCA_964617705.1 of uncultured Muribaculaceae bacterium. Classification (GTDB taxonomy): domain Bacteria; phylum Bacillota_I; class Bacilli_A; order RF39; family UBA660; genus Faecisoma. Next base: position 109 of record CAZTXU010000012.1, on the reverse strand, counting down.
GAGTGTGAAAATTGTATGTTTAAGTTAGGAAAATTCACAAATAGAAAACACTTGGGGGGGGGGCAATTTTATCCACAAAGTGTTGTAAATAAAGGGAAAAACCACAAGG
>CAZTXU010000011.1:11999-24607 GCA_964617705.1 uncultured Muribaculaceae bacterium | reverse complement strand
TGGGGTTAAATCATTTCCTTTTTTTACAATTCCTAAATCATTTTCTAATTCTTTTAAAATGTTTCTTAATGAAGGTGGTCTTAAGACTCCATCTAATACAGAAAAAGATAATCCGTGAGCTTGATTTTCATCGTGGTAGGGGTCTTGACCTAATATAACAACTTTTACTTCATCATAATCAGTATACCTTAAACAATTAAATATATTACTATAAGCAGGATAACATACTTTATTTTTATATTCATTTTTTATAAATGTCCCTAATTTTTTAAAGTATTCTTGATTTAAATCATTTTTTAATATTTCATCCCATTTTTTATTAATCATTTTAAACACCATTTACATTTTACCACATTTATTATATTTTGTATATTCTTCTATAACTTCTTTTCTTAAAACAATTAAAGCATAAATATTAATTATTGCAAGAAGGGCTGTTAATATATCAACTAAATTCCATAAAAAATTTGATGACAAAAATGAACCAAAAAATATAACAATCAAACTAATAATTTTTAATAAAATTAAACTTTTTTTTCCTTTATTAAAATATTTAATGCTTGCTTCTCCATCATAATAACCAGATAAAATTGTTGAAAAGGCAAATAAAATTATTGATATAAAAACAATATAATTTCCTATATTTCCTAAGTGATATATAAAGGCTGTTTGTGTTATTTCGATGCCATTAATATCAACTATATTTAAGTTATTCTTGGCTGTTAATATTATGATAGCAGTTGATGTACAAATTAAAAATGTTGTTATATATACACCTATCATTTGAACAAATCCTTGACTAATTGAATCATTATCTGTTGTTGATGATGCGATGGCTCCTGTTCCTAATCCTGCTTCACTAGAAAATATTCCTCTTTGTATTCCTATAACAATACTTCCTAATATACCAAAACCTAAACTTTTAAAATTAAAAGCTTCTTTAATAATATTAACAAATATTAAAGGTACTGAATTAATATTTATAATAACTATATATAAAGCTGTTAAAACATAAAGTAAAGTCATAAAGGGAACTATTTTAGAACAAACATTAGCTATTTTTTTAACGCCACCAATTATTATTATAAATGTTATTAAAGAAATTATTAATCCTACTATTAAAGGATTAATAGAAATAAAAGTATTTAATGATTTTGTTATTGTATTTGATTGGATTCCTAAAAATCCTCCTACATAACTAAAAATAATTAAAAAGGCAAATATATTTCCTAACTTTTTATTTTTAACACCATTTTTTAAATAATAACTTGGTCCTCCTTTAAAATATTTTCCATCTTTTTCTTTATACTTAACACCTAATACTACTTCAGCAAAAGAAAGTGGAACTGTAACTATTCCTATTAGCCACATCCAAAATATACTTCCAATCCCACCATAATATATAGCAAGTGCGATTCCAGCAACACTTCCTACACCTATTCTTCCTCCTAATACCATCATTAATGATGAAAAAGGAGAAATACTATCATTATTAGTTTTTTTAAATAAATTTTTAAACATTTTTTTAAATTTAAATTGAATAAATTTTAATTTAAATGTATAGTAAAAACCCATAACAACTAAAAAAGTAGTAGCAATTGCCCATAAAATACTATTTATTATTTTTAACATATTTCACCTAATAATTAATATGTTAATAATTAATATTTTAGTAATTAAAATTATATTAATGATTTTTTAATTATTTCTAATAATTTAACTAAAATGTATATATAATGTTTTGGTAAATTAAATAAATCAAGAGTTATTGTTAGACAATCACCACGAAGTGAGAAACGTAAATTTTTTGTTATATCTAATGAATCTATAAATAATTTTTCTCCATTTATTTTTTTAGTTATTTCCTTTTCAAAAGTAATTTCTATTTTTTTATCATTTTGGATAACATTTTTTATATTTAAATTTGATGCCATGTGTTCAAATAGTTGTTCATACATATAAATAATTATTTCTTCATTTATTTTTCCAAACCTATCTTCAAGTTCTTTTCTAATTTCTTCTAATTTGTCAGTTGTATCAATTTCACTGATTTTTTTATGAATTATTATTTTTAATTCTTCATCTTTTACATAATCATCACTAATACTTGTAGTAACATCGATTAAAGCTTTATTAGCTTCTTTTTTTTCTACAAATGTTCCGTTTATTTTTGATACTTCTTCATTAAGCATTTGAATGAATAAATCTACTCCAACACTATCAATAAAACCGGCTTGTTCATCACCTAATATGTTTCCTGCTCCTCGTATAGATAAATCTTTCATTGCAATTGAAAAACCACTTCCTAATTCTGTAAATTCTTTAATGGCTTTTAATCTTTTTGTTGCTACTTCATTTAGTATTTTATTAGAATCATATAGTAAATAACAATAAGCAATTTGTGAACTTCTACCTACTCTTCCTCTTATTTGATATAACTGTGATAGTCCAAATTTATCTGCATCCATAACTATTAATGTGTTAACGTTTGGTATATCAATTCCTGATTCAATAATAGTTGTACAAACTAAAACATCATATTCATGGTTTATAAATTTAAACATTACATCTTCAATTTCTTCTTTTTTCATTTTTCCATGAGCATAAGATACTCTTGCTTCTTTAACTAAATTATTTATTTCTCTTACTTTAGATTCTATACCTTCTATTCGGTTATATAAAACAAAAACTTGTCCTTTTCTAGCTAGTTCTCTATATATTGCTTCTTTAATTAAATTATTATTTTTGAAGGTTACATAAGTTTGAACTGGAAATCTATTTGTAGGAGGTGTTTCTAGTAATGATAAACTTCTTATATTAGAAAGTGATAGTTGTAAAGTTCTTGGAATTGGCGTTGCGGATAAAGTTAAAATATCAATATTATTTTTATATTTTTTAATTTTTTCTTTATGAACTACTCCAAATCTTTGTTCTTCATCAATTATTAATAAACCTAAATCTTTGAATTTAATTTTTTCATTTAAAATTTTATGTGTACCTATTACAAAATCTATTTTTCCGTTATTTATATCATTAATTATTATTTCTGTTTCTTTTGTAGTTGTAAATCTATTTAATAATTTTATATTAACTGGAAATGATTTAAATCTTTCAATTGCATTTTGGAAATGTTGATGTGATAAAATAGTTGTTGGACATAACATTGCTACTTGTTTTCCTGATAATATTGCTTTAAATGCTGCTCGAAAAGCAACTTCTGTTTTACCATATCCAACATCACCACATAATAATCTATCCATTGGATGATTAGATTCCATATCTTTTTTTATTTCTTCGGTAACTTTAATTTGATCTGGTGTGTCGACATGGGAAAATTCTTTTTCAAAATTAATTTGATTTTCATCATCTTTATCAAAAGCGAATCCTGAAACTGTAGTTCTAGCTGCATACATTTTTAATAATGATTCTGCCATATCATGAGCTCTTTTCCTAGCTTTTAATTTTGTTTTTTCCCATTCTTTAGAACCTAATTTACTAACTTTAGGTATATATCCTTCTTGACTATATTTAGTAATTAAATCTATTTTTTCAACTGGTACATATAATTTGTCATTATCTTTATATTCTAATTGTAAATAATCTTTTTTTAATTTATTTTTAGTTATTGTTTTAATACCACAGTATTTAGCAATACCATACATACTGTGTACTACATAATCACCGATATTAATTTTAGTTATATCTTTTATTTTTGTCCCTATTTTTAAATTATTTTTATAGTTTTGGTTTTTATTTTTATTAAATAAATCATTCTCACAAATAACTACTAAATCATCTATTGAAAAACCTTCATCTATTTTTTTTATAATAACATTTACATAGTTTAAAAAAATTTCATTTTCATTTGTAAAAATTTTGTTTTTATTGTTTATTATTTCTAAAATATTATTTGCTTGATAACGACTACTTAAACAAATTATATAAGTTTTTTTATTAGATAAATTAAGTAATTCATCATATTTTATATTAATTTCATTGCTTTTAAATGTTTTTCCGTTTCCAAAATCGCTTAAATTGATATCACATTTATAATTATTAAAATCATTCATAAATGGTTTATCAATTGTAATATTATTATCTAAAACATAATTGGTTATTTCTTCTTGTAAATTTTCATTTCCTACTTTAATGTAATCATAGTTAATATAAACAATTAAATCATTACAATAATCTGTTATATTAACTACTTTGGTATAATCAATTAAATCTTTTTGTTTTTCTTTTAAAATTCTTTTTTCGTTTAAAAATTCTGTATTAGGCATTATTGATATATTATTTATTTTATTAATTGTTAATTGACTGTCAACATCAAAGTATCTAATTGTGTCTAGTGTATCTCCCCAAAATTCTAAACGAATTGGTTGTTTTTCATTTACTGGAAATATATCTATTACAAATCCTCTTATAGCTATTTGCCCTGTTTTATTAACGATTATTTCTTTTTCATATCCTAATTCATAAAATTTATCGATTAAATCATTGAAATTATAATCATTATTAACTTCTAAATTTAAATACTTGCTTTTAAATAATTCTTTTGATGGCAAATATCTTAAAAATCCCATTAAGTTTGTGACAACTATATGTTTATCTTTATATAAACTATTTAGTGTATTTAATCTTGATATTTTAAATTCAGGTGAAACTGCTAAAACTTCGCTAGTTATGAAATCATCCATTGGAAAAAATAAAACGTTTTTTTCATAATTTAATAATTTTTGATAAATTTTGCTTGCTTCATATAATGTATTAACTAAAACTAAAATGTTTTTGTTTTCTTTTTTATATTTTTGACTTATAAATATTGCTTTTAATTCATCGGTTAATCCTGTTATTTCTTTATCATCAATTAAATTAAAATAATCGTTAAATATATTCATAATTCACCTCAATTCATAAAAGATTGCTTTTGGCAATCTAATTATATTTATTCATTAATTTATCAAAATCAACTAATAGAAAATCTTCTATTATTTTAGGTGTTTTTGTTATAACATTATCTAATATTTTAAGTTCTTCGTTATTAAATTTACCTAAAACGTAATCTTTCATATTTTTGTTTCTTGAGATTCCTATTTTTAATCTTTTGTATTCATTTGTTTTTAACATTAATTCAATATTTTTTAAACCGTTATGTCCAGCACTTCCACCTTTATATCTAAGTTTATATTTTCCAGTATCTAAATCCATATCATCAACTATTATTAAAATATCTTCGGTTTTTATTTTAAAATAATCAACGTATTTTTTAACAACTTCTCCAGATAAATTCATATAACTTAATGGTTTTAAGAAGATAACTTTTTCATTATTAATTATAGTTTCTCCATATAAGCCGTTTAATTTGTTTTTGTTTAAATCAATATTAAAATACTTACATATTTCATCTATACACATAAAACCGATATTATGTCGTGTTTTGGTATATTCAATTCCTGGATTTCCTAATCCAACAATTAGTTTCATACATCCTCCTTGTGGTAGTGGGAATAAACTTCGTTTTTAGTAAGTTTTCTTTCTTTTGCTACTAGTTTTATCGCACTCATTTTATCTTTTCCTTCTTTTATATATAAATTAACATGTTCAACAATAGATAAATTAGAAAATGTATTTATTTCATTATTTCCTGATACAACGATAACCATTTCTCCTTTTGCATTTTCGATTAATGGGATTATATCTTCTATTTTACCGCGGTATATTTCTTCAAATTTTTTTGTTATTTCCCGGGAAATTGAACAATCTCTATTTCCCAATATTTTTAACATGTTTTTTAATGTATTTGTTATTCTATGTGGAGCTTCATAAAATATCATTGTATTTTTTTCTTTTTTTAATAGTTCTAATTCTTTTTTTTGTTTACTATCTTTATTATTTAAAAATCCATAAAACAGAAATGGTTGAGGGATTAATCCTGAAGAAGTAAGTGCGGGTATTAATGCAGTAACTCCAGGAATAGAAATTACATTAAATCCTTGTTCAATTACCTTTTTAGTTAATTCATAACCTGGATCACTAATTATTGGTGTTCCGCGGTCACTAACTAAACCAACGTTTTTTCCTTCTTTTAAATATTCAATTATTTTATCAACGTTATCAGATTCATTAAATTTATGGTTTGCTATAAGTTTGTTTTTTATTTTAAAATGATTTAACAATAGTTTTGTTATTCTTGTATCTTCAGCTAATAATATATCTACTTCTTCCATTGTTTTTATTGCTCTATAAGTTATATCATCCATATTTCCAATTGGTGTGGTTATTAAATATAAAGATGGGCTATTATCATAACTTTTTTGGGATATTTTCAATTAAATCACCTCTTAACTATATTTTAATCTTATTGAAAATACTTTTTAATTTGGTCTGTATACTCATCTTTTTCATTATGACTATATAAAGGTGGTAGTATTTTTAAACCTGGTTTCCCATTTTTAACTCCTTCAATTAATAATATATTAGCTTCTTTATCTAATTTTGGATATACTAATTGCATTCGTTTGGGTTCTATATTGTTTTTTTTCATTGTTTCTATTACATCAATAAGTCTATTAGGTCGATGAACAATGGCTATATTCCCATTGTTTTTTAATAATTTTTTGGCTATATTCATTATTTGTTCTATATTAAGTTTTATTTCATGCCTTGCAATTGTTTTATATTCACTTATATTTAAATTTGATTCATCATCTATTTTAAAATATGGTGGATTACAAACTATTGTATCAAAAGTATCACTTTCTAAATCATTATATAAATTATTTATATCTTCATTAATTATTTTTATTTGTTTTTCTAAATTATTTAATTTTACTGTTTTTATAGCTAAATCATAAACTTTTTTTTGAATTTCTACGCCTATTATTTCAGCATTTGTTTTTGTTGATAATATAAGAGAAACTGGAGCGTTACCACAACCTATATCTAATATTTTAGAATTCTTTTTATTTAAAGTTACGAAATTTGGCAATAAAACAGAATCTAATGAAAAATTAAACATTTCTGTATCTTGAACGATTTTTAAATCTTTATATCCCAATAGATAATTAACAACTTCCATCGATTGATACCTCAATTTCTCCTTTATCTGGAATGGAAACTGTATATTTTTTATTTATTATATCTAAACTTGTAACTTTTCCTTTTCCTTCTTTTGTTTCGATTATTTTTCCTATTTGAGGTAAACATTTTCGACACTCTTTATAGTTATCATCTTCATATCTTAAACAACACAATAGTCTTCCACAAACTCCATTGATTTTTGTTGGGTTAAGTGAAAGATTTTGATTTTTAGCCATGTTGATAGAAACTGATGTAAAATTTGATGAAAATCTTGAGCAACATAGTTTAATTCCACATGGACCGCAACCTCCAACTTCTTTAGCTTTATCTCTTACTCCCAATTGATATAATTCAATTCGTGTTTTATATCTATTAGCTAAATCTTTGGCTAATTCTCTAAAATCTATTCTGCCATCAGCTACAAATTTGAAAACTAATTCATTTCTATCTAATGTATATTCTGCGTCAACTATGTTCATTTCTAATTTATATTTTTTTGCTAGTTCTCGACATTTTTTTAGTGCGATTTTGGCGTCTTTTATATTTTTAATATTATCATGGTAGTCTTTTTTTGAAGAAATTCTAACTATTTTATCAAAATTTTTTTTATCTGATTTAGTTGTAAAATTTGGTACTTCTACTTTTCCGAAACGAAGTCCCCATCCTGCATCAACTACAACAGTTACATTTCTTTTTAATATGAAACCATTAGCATCAAAATATTCTATACTACCATTATTATTAAATGATATTCCAACTATTTCCATATTATCCCTCCAAATCTATTATCATTTTATCGATAAGTAAATTTATATTAGCATTATATTCTAAATTTTCAATGCTTACTTTTATTATGTTTATTTTATGAACTATGTCATCTATTTCGTTTTTTAATGATACTTCTATTAGGTTATCTTTGTAATCTGTATATATATATATTTCTCTATCTAATTTGTAGTTTAAAACATCTTTATAAAAATATAATAACATATTTAATCCTACATTAACTAAATTTTTATCATTAAATGTTTTATGCCAATATTTTTGTGTATATAAAAGTGTATTTAATTTGTTTTTTTCTAAATAATTAACAAATTTGATAATTGTGTTTATTCTTTCTTTGTTTTCTTGAGTACAAAAATCATTATAATCTTTTTCATTATTAGTAAGAACTTGTCCAATTCTATGTAGTGTTTGGTCTATTCCTTCGTATTTTTTGTTAGTTTGTCCATTTAAAGATATTATTTGAAGTCGAGATGTTATTGTATTTAATAGTTGGTATCGATTATTAACAACTAAAATAGCGATAATATCGTTTTGTGGTTCTTCTAAAAATTTTAAAATTGAATTAGAGGAAGAAACGTTTAATTTTTCAGCATGATTGATTATATAAACTTTTTTATTTCCTAGTATAGCTTTTTTATTAAATTCTTCTTGTAAGTTAATTAAATTTTCTTTTTTTATCCAGTTATCCATTTCATCTATTATTTTAATTTCTGGATAGTTATTCTCATCAATCATTTTGCATTGATTACATGTTTCACATTTTTTTAAGTTATGAGGACACAATATAGCTTTAGCAAATGTTAAGGCTATATTGTAACCTTTGTCATATCCATTTGTTTCAAAAAGATAAGCATGAGAAATATTTTTGTTTTTAATTATATTATTTAGTATTTTACAACATACAGGTTGTTCTAAAACAAATTTTGAAAACATAATTCACCTTCTTTTAAAATGCAACAAAGTATATTATTATAAAGCAAAATATTGCTGGTAATCCTAATAAAGATAGACTACCAACTGTTATTATATTAATAGGTATTATTACATTAATTGGATTAACTAATAAATTAAAACCATATAATGCGAAAGCACTTACAACTATTCTTTTTAATAAATTAAATAATTTTTTAAACATGAAATCCTCCTATTAAAAAATATGAGGTATTATTGTTTTTATTCTTTATTTTCAATCATTTTTCGTTCTTCAAATGCCATTTCTAAAGTTAGAGCATCAATATAATCTATATCGGCTCCAATTGGAACTCCATGAGCAATTTTAGTTATTTTAACTTTTGTTCCTTCTAATAATTTTGTTATATAAAGTGATGTTGCTTCACCTTCGATACTTGGTTTAAGAGCTAAAATAAGTTCTTCTATTTTTTCTTTTTTTACTCTTTTTATTAATGATTCAATATTTAAATCTTCGGGATTTATATCGTCTAATGGTGAGATTAAACCATCTAAAACATGATATATTCCGTTAAAAAAACCGCTTTTTTCAAATTGAATAATGTTTTTTGGTTCTTCGACAACGCAAATTATTTTATGATTTCTTATTTCATTTTTACATATTGGGCATATATTATCTTCTGATAAATTATTACATATACTACATCTTTTTATTTTTTGTTTTACATCTAATAAAGCTTGGGCAAAATTTGTTGTTAATTCTTCATCAAATTCTAACGAACAAAGAGCCATCCTTTCGGCTGACTTTTCTCCAATTCCTGGTAATTTTTTATAACATTCAATTAAATTTTGTAATGACTCTGGATATAGCACTAAAATAACCCCGGAATTCCTTTAGTATATTTTCCCATTTTTTCTTCTATTTCTTTATCAATTTGATTTGTTGCTTCATTAATTGCTACCATTAATAAATCTTCTAACATTTCAATATCTTCTTTTTCACAAGAATCTAGATTTATTTTAATTTCTTCTAGTACTTTATTACCTTTCATTTTTATATTAACAAATGATTTAGTAACTTCATATGTTTTACTATCTATTTCATTTTTAGTATCTGTCATTTCTTTTTGTAATTTTTGTGCTTGTTTCATCATTGCTTGAATATTCATATTAACTCTCCTATCTTAATTATATTCGACGATATCTCCAAAAACTGAAGTCATATCATCTTTTATTTGTTTTTTTACACTATTAACAATTGTATCTAAATTGTAATTATCTTCTTGATAAATAAATTGTGATTTATCTTTGTTAAATTTATTTTTAATTGTTTCCCAATCATCGATATCAGTTGAAATAACTTTATAGTTGTTATTAAATACTTCTGATATTAATTCTTCAATATCAATTATGTTTTCGATAAATTGGTTAGATAAATTATTTGTTTTATAAATAAATATTAATCCTTCATCACTTGCTGCTTTTAATTCTCCATCTAATATTATTGAAGCTACTTTAGCATATTTCTTATCTAAAAGATATTCTTCAATATTTGAAATTTTTTCTTTAATTTCAAGCATTTTTCTTTTATTAAATTTAGATAAAATATTATTTATTCTAATTTTTTTAAATTGTTCTAATTCTAATAAGTTTTTTTTAACTGTTGTTTGAGGGGTGGGATTTTCAACTTTATTAGTACTTTCTTCTTTTGTTTTATTTTCAATTTTATTTGTATTTTCTTCTTTTATTTTATTTTCAATTTTGTTTATATTTTTTTCTATATTTTCTTCTTTTTCTAACATTTTTATTATATTTATTTCAAATAAAAGTTTCATATCACCAGTCTTTTTTAATTGATTGGTTGTTTCTATAAGTATATTTATATATTTTATTACTTCTTCTTTTGTAACTTTATCAGCAACTTCATCATATAAATTACTATTTATCTTTTCATTAAAATAATCTTTTGCTGTTAGTTTTAATAATACATTTCTAAAATAAAGTATCATTTCATCAACTATTTTTAAAAGATTCTTTCCTTGATTACAAAGTTCATCTATTTGATTGAAAACATCTTTAGTATTATTATTTAATATACTTTTTATTAATAAATCAATATTTTGTTGAGGTAATGAACCATTTATATCATGGACATCTTTAGATGTAATTACATTATCTTTATCAACATATGCAATAACTTGGTCTAAAATACTAATAGTATCTCTTAAACTTCCATCACCTAATCTTGCTATGTCAACTATTGCATCTTCATCTATTTTAATATTTTCTTTTGATACGATATATTTTATTCTATTTATTAGGTTTTCTTCACTTATCCTTTTAAATTCAAATTTTTGACAACGTGATAGAATTGTAATTGGAACTTTATGAGGATCTGTTGTAGCTAAAATAAAAATAACATGACTTGGTGGCTCTTCTAAAGTTTTTAATAGTGCATTAAATGCTCCTATTGTTAACATATGAACTTCATCTATAATATAAACTTTATATTTTCCTAAAGATGGAACTAAATTAACTTTATTGTTAATTTCTCTTATTTCATCAACTCCATTGTTAGAAGCCGCATCTATTTCAATAATATCAACAGTTTGATTATTATTTATTTGTGTACAAAATACACACTCATTACATCTATTATGACCGTTTAAATTTTCACAATTAACTGTCTGAGCTAATATTTTTGCAACTGTTGTTTTTCCACATCCTCTAGGTCCTGAAAACAAATAAGCATGAGATATTTTATCATTCAATATACTATTTTTTAAAGTTTTTACTATTGTTTCTTGTCCTACAACATCATCTAAAGATTGTGGTCGATATTTTCGATATAATGCACAATACATTTTCCACCTCCACACTACTTAATTATAGCACATTTTAGAGATAAATAATAAAAGAAATAAGTTAAATTATTTTCTTTTTTCTTTAAAAAAATCTTTCAATAATTTTAAGCATTCAGTTTCTAAAATGCCGTGTTCTACATCTACTTTGTGATTGTTTTTTTTATCAAATGCTGAATCTATACTTTCTACATACCCAAACTTTTCATTTTTACTTCCATAGACAACTTTTTTTATTCTTGATTGAATTATAGCCCCACAACACATCATACATGGTTCGATGGTTACATACATTGTACAATTATCTAAATACCATGTTTTTTTCTTTTTACAGGCTTTATTAATTGCTTCTATTTCAGCATGACTAGTTGCTTTATTTGTTTTTTCTTTTTTATTGTGTCCTCTAGCAATTATTTTTCCATTTTCAACTATGATTGCTCCGATTGGCACATCATTACTTTTAAGACTTTTTTTTGCTTCTTTAATTGCTTCTTGCATATATCTTTCCAAAATATTACCACCTTTTTTTAAATAATAAAAAAGCACACACATTTAGAGGTTCTTAAGGCTGCTGAATTCCTTCTCTGACCTAGTTCGAACATTAATGTTGTGCGATATAATCATATAACATTTTTATATTTTTTGCAAATTTTATTAGATAATAATTTTAATGTTTCACGTGAAACATTGGTTTTGGTTTTTTAATTGAATTATTTTTTTTATAAATTGGAATTATTGTTTGTTTTATATTTAATATTAATATGATTAAGTTATTAATAAAGAATTGTTATTTGATTTTATATTTATTTTAATTATTAAAATGATATTATTTTATTGTTTATACCAATGTTTCACGTGAAACATTGGTTTTGGTTTTTTAATTGAATTATTACTTTTTTTATAAATTAGAATTGTTGTTTGTTTTATATTTAATATTAATATGATTAAGTTATTAATAAAGAATTGTTA
>CAZTXU010000011.1:0-11899 GCA_964617705.1 uncultured Muribaculaceae bacterium | reverse complement strand
TTTGATTTTATATTTATTTTAATTATTAAAATGATGTTATTTTATTGTTTACATCTATGTTTCACGTGAAACATTTTTTTAATTTAATATTTTAAAATTAATTTTATATTTGAAACTAATTTAAAAATATATAAAAATATAAGAAATTAAAAAAATTAAAAGAAGCTATATTAAGCTTCTTCATTATCAACTATTTCACTTTCTTCATTTTCTTGTTTTTGAATTGTAGCTACAGTTGCAACTTTTTGATTGTCTTTTAAATTTATTAATCTAACACCTTGAGCTACTCTACCTGTTGTTGATATTTGACTAAGAGGCATTCTTATAATTATTCCACTATTAGTAACTATCATTAAATCTTCTTCTCCAGTAACTACTTTAAAGCAAACTATGTTACCATTCTTTTCTGTTACACTTAATGCTTTAACTCCTTTACTGCCTCGGTGTGTTTGACGATATTGGTCTATTGTTGTTCTTTTTCCGTATCCGTTTTCTGTTACTACTAATATTTCTTCGTTTTCTGTGGCAATTTCACTTCCAACTACTTTCCCATCTCCAACATCTATTCCTCTAACTCCTGCTGCTACTCTACTCATAACTCTTATTTCATTTTCATCAAAACGAATCATTCTTCCGTTTGAAGAAGCAATTAATATTTGACAATTTCCATTAGTTTTTTTAACTGAAACTAGTTCATCATCTTCTTTTAAATTAATAGCTATTTTTCCATTTGCTCTAATATTAGAAAATTCTTCTATTTTTGTTCTTTTAATTAGTCCTTTTTGTGTACAAAATACAATATATTTATTTTCATCATTTTCTTTAACTGTTAACATTACTTTTACAACTTCATCTTTTTCAATTGGAAGTAAATTAACAACTGGTAATCCTTTTGATTGACGACTAAATTCTGGTACTTCATACCCTTTCATTTTATATACTTTTCCTTTATTTGTAAAGAACATTAAGTAATCATGTGTTTCTAAATTTAATATATTTTCAACGAAGTCTTCTTCATTAGTATTCATTCCTTTAATACCAACGCCACCTCTATTTTGGGTTTTGTATGTTTCACTTGTAATTCTTTTTATATAACCTTTATTTGTTAATGTTATAACTACATCTTCGACTGGTATTAATGATTCATCTTCTATATATTCTATTGCAGTTGTGTCTATTTTTGTTTTTCTTTCTTCTGAATATTTTTCTTTTATTTCTGTTAATTCTTCTTTAATTACATTTAGAATTTTTTCTTCACTAGATAATATTGATTTTAAATTTTCAATTATTAATAATAATTCTTTTAATTCTTCTAAAATCTTTTCTTTTTCTAAACCTGTTAGTTTTCTTAAACGCATTTCTAATATTGCTTCTGTTTGAACATCATCTAAATTAAATTTTTCACTCAATTGTTGTTTTGCAACGATATCACTTTCGGCCTCTTTTATTATTTTTATGACTGCATCTATATTATCTAACGCTATTTTTAAACCTTCTAAAATGTGTTCTCTTTTTAATGCTTTATCTAGTTCAAATTTTGTTCTACGATAAATAACTTCTTTTTGAAAATCTATATAATTTACAATAATATCTTTTAATCCCATTACTTGTGGTTTTCCTTGGTAAAGCATTAGATTATTAATACCATATGTTGTTTGTAATGGGGTATGTTTATATAAGTTATTTAATACTACATTTGGATTTGCATCTCTTTTTAATTCAATAACTATTTTCATTCCATCTTGAAATGAAGTTTCTTCTCGTAAATCTGCTATTCCATCGATTACTTTATCTCGTACTAATTCTGCTATTCTTGTTATTAAATTTTTTGTATTAACTTGATATGGAACTTCTGTAATTATTATTTCATATCTATCTTTTTTTTCTACTACATCAGCTTTTCCTCTAATAGTTATGGTTCCTCTACCTGTATCGTAAGCTTTTTTTATTCCACTATTACCAAGGATACTACCTCCGGTTGGAAAATCTGGTCCTTTTATATATTGCATCAATCCTAGTGTATCTATATCGTGGTTATTGATGTATGCAATACAACCATCTATTACTTCTCCTAAATTATGTGGTGGGATATTAGTTGCCATACCGACAGCAATTCCCATTGTACCATTAACTAATATATTTGGAAATCTTGATGGCAATATTTTTGGTTCTTTTCTTGTTGAATCAAAGTTATCTTCAAAATCAACTGTATCTTTATTAATATCTCTTAATAATTCCATAGCTATTTTTGATATTCTTGATTCTGTATATCGATAAGCTGCAGCTGTACTTCCATCGATTGCTCCAAAGTTTCCATGTCCATCTATTAAAGGATGTCGATAACTAAAATCTTGAGCCATTCTAACCATTGCATCATAAACTGCTGTATCGCCATGAGGGTGGTAGTTACCAATAACTGCTCCGACTGTTTTCGCACATTTTACATATCCTTTATCAGGTGTAAATCCAGATTCTAACATTGTATATAAAATTCTTCTATGAACTGGTTTTAAACCATCTCTTAAATCTGGTATTGCACGGGAAATGATAACACTCATTGAATATTCAAGGAATGAGTTTTGCATTTCTGATACTATATTACTATTTTTTAATTTATCCATTATTATTCCTCCTAAATATCCAAATTCTCAACATATTGAGCATTTTCTTCTATAAATTGTCTTCTTGGTTCAACTTCTTCTCCCATTAAGGTTTCAAATACTTGGTCTGCTAACATTGCATCTTCGATTGTTATTTTTCTTAAAGTTCTGTGTTCAATATTCATTGTTGTATCACATAATTCTTCTTTGTCCATTTCTCCTAAACCTTTATTACGATTAATAGTATATTTAGTAGTAGGAGGTAATGATTTTATGTATTCATCTCTTTCTTCATCTGTTAATACAAATTTAAATGTTTTTCCATGTGTGATTTTATAAAGTGGTGGTTGGGCAACATATACGTGTCCTTCTTCAATAATTGGTTTAAAGAATCGATAAAATAAAGTTAATAATAATGTTCTTATATGTGAACCATCAACATCGGCATCTGTCATTATTATTATTTTATGATATCTTAATTTTTCAATATTAAATTCATCACCTATACCTGTACCAAATGCTGTAATCATACTTCTTATTTCTGCATTAGCTAAAATTTTATCTAATCTTGCTTTTTCAACATTTAATATTTTTCCTCTAAGAGGTAATATTGCTTGAGTTTTAGCATCTCGACCTTGTTTTGCTTGTCCTCCTGCTGAATCTCCCTCGACTATAAATATTTCTGATTCACTAGGATCTTTAGATGAACAATCAGCTAATTTTCCCCATTGTGTAGTAAGTTCTAGTCCACCTTTTCTTCTAGTTAATTCACGGGCTCTTTTAGCAGCTACTCTTGCTCTTGAAGCAGTTAATGCTTTATCAATTATTATTTTTGCTTCTTCAGGATTTTCTAATAAAAATCTTTCAAATCCATTAGCAAAAACATTATCAGCTATTTTTCTTACTTCTGAATTACCTAATCTTCCTTTTGTTTGTCCTTCAAATTGAGGATTAGGGTGTTTACAAGATACAATCATTGTTAATCCTTCTTTAACATCATCACCAGTTAAAGATTCGTCTTTATCTTTTAAAATATTGTTTTTTCTAGCATAATTATTTATTATTCTTGTTAGTGCTCTTCTAACTCCTTCTTCGTGTGTTCCTCCATCATGAGTATTAATGTTGTTTACAAATGAATATATATTATCTGTATAACTAGAATTATATTGCATTGCAACTTCAAACATAACTCCTTCTTCTTCGCCTTCTAAATGAATTATTTGTTCATGTAATGGAGTTTTATTTTTATTTAAAAACTTTACATACTCACTTATTCCACCTTCGTAACAGAATATATCGCCTCTTGTATCTTCATTATCTCTATCATCTCTTAAAGTTAAACTTAATCCTTTATTTAAAAAAGCTAATTCTCTTGTTCTTACCATTAGAGTTTCATAATCATATACAGTTGTATCAAATATATTTGCATCTGGTTTAAAAGTTACTGTTGTTCCAGTTCTATTTATATTACAATCGCCAATAACTGTTAATTTTTGAGTTACTTTTCCACCATTAGCAAATTTTGTTTCATGTATTTTTCCATTTTTATATACTGTAACAGTAACATAACTTGATAGTGCGTTAACAACTGATGCCCCAACACCATGAAGTCCACCAGATACTTTATATCCCCCACCACCGAATTTACCGCCAGCGTGTAATACTGTATATACTGTTTCAACAGTTGATATTCCTGTTTTTTCATGGATTCCAACAGGAATACCTCGACCATCATCTTTTACAGTAATTGAATTATCTTTATTGATTATAATTTCAATATTTTTACAATATCCTGCTAATGCTTCATCGATACTATTATCAACTATTTCCCATACTAAATGATGTAACCCTTTAACATCTGTTGTTCCAATATACATTCCAGGTCTTTTTCTAACTGCCTCTAGTCCTTCTAATACTTGAATATCTGACGCATCATAGTGTTCGTTATTCATTTTCTTTCATCTCCTCTAATCTAATTATTTTTCCTTCTTTTATTTTATATATATTAGCCTCACCAATTATTTTTTTATTTACTCTTTTTAAATCAGTTGTTGTTATTATTATTTGATTATCATTTTTTAAATATTTTAATAAATTATTCTTTTTAATATCATCTAATTCACTAAAAACATCATCTAATAATAATATAGGATTATTATCTTTGTATTTTTTATAAATTGGTATTTCGGATAATTTTGTACTTAAAATTGCTATTCTTTGTTGTCCTTGTGAACCAAATTCTTTTATATTTTTATCATTTATAAAAAATTGGATATCATCCCTATGTGGCCCATAAATAGTTGTAGCTATTTTAACTTCTTTTTCATAATTTTTTTTATAAATATTTAATAATATTTCTTTTAAATAATCTGTTTCATAATTATTTATTTCAATATTTGGTAAATATTTTATTATAAATCCATTTGTTTTTGTTAAATTATAAAATATATTTCCACATTCTAAATTTAATTCATTTATAAATTTATTTCGCATTTTATATATTAAAATTGCTTTTTCGATTAATTTATTAGTTATTATATTAAAATAATGTTCTTCTACTTTATTATTATTTAGTATTTTTTTTAATAAATTATTTCTAATCTTAAGAATTTTATTATATTCAGTTAATATATTATAGTAATTATTAGATATTTGTGATAGTTCTAAATTAATAAAATTTCTTCTTTCATTTGGTGAACCTTTTATAATTTCTAAATCTTCTGGTTCAAATATTATAATATTAAAGTTAGAAGTTATATAATTTCCAACTTTTTTTATTTCTTGATTATCAATTTTTAAAATTTTATTATTTTCGGTTATGTTAATTTCTAAATTTGTATTAATTTTATTATTCTTAACAATTCCTTTTATTTTACAAATATCTTTATTAAATTTAATAATTTCATTATCATTATTTAATCTATGAGATTTAGTAGTTGCTAAAAAATAAATACTTTCAAGTAAATTTGTTTTTCCTTGTGCGTTATTTCCATAAATTATATTTATTTTTTTACTAAATTCAATATTTAAAGAATCATAATTCCGATAATTTTTTAAACTTATTTTTTTTAAGTACATAAAAAATTCCTCTTTTCTTAAAAAAAGGGTTATTTTTTTTAAAAAATATTTTTTGGTACCCCTATACCTATTAACATTATATCATAAAATTTAGTACATTTAAATAAAAAATAGGCTTATATACCTATTTTTTTCTTTTTTTTAAGTTCATTAATAACATTGTAGAACGAAAAATTTGATTTTCAAATGAACCATAAGACATATCAATATCGATAATTATGTTTTTTTTAAATTGTACTGTTGTTTTTTTACCATTTGCTTTGTAATTTTCAATATTACTAAGTGATAACCAACAACATTCTTTTTGTCTTGGTGAGCATGTTGGAAAGAAAATTATTTCTTTTGTTTCTTCTACTATAATTGGTAATTTATAGTTCATTCCAATTAAATGTTTTGTTCCTTCATACCTACCATTATATGAACTACCAAAATATTTACAACTGTGATCAATTATATTTTTAACTGATTTTGAAATAAAAAATGTTTCATTTAATTCATATACTTTGCTGATTTCATCGCTGACAGGTATTATCAATAATGTATTTTCGTTTATTTCATAATTTTCAAACATCATAAAGCACCTCCTCCTAACTTGAAACAAGTTGCTTCTCTTATACTCCGTTCGATTGTCGAAATTTGCTGAATTATGTCGTTTTATTAAAAAAAAAGCAAAATTTTGAAATTTTACTTTAATTAATAGGTTCTTATAGGACTTATTACTTGAATTAATGAGTCATCATCTTCATTTTTAATGATTATAGGTTTTGTTTCACAATTAAATAATAATTTTATTCTATCACAATCTAAACTTTTAATAGCATCCATCATATATTTTGAACTAAAAGCTATTTTTATATCATTTTCTTTTTCTTTTTCAATAGTTATTTTTTCTAAAACATTTCCAATTTCTGGTATATTTGATGATACATTTGCTATATTACCTGATGTTTCTAATTTTATAGTATTTTTTTCTTCTTCAATTGATAATAATGAAACACGGTCAAGTAAACTATAAAAATCATGACAACTAACACTAAAACTAATATTAATTTCATTGTTTATAAAAGTATTAGTATCTGGATAATTTCCTTCAATTAATCTTGATAACATTATGATTGTTCCAAATTTAAAAATAATTTTATTAGTAAATATATGTATTTCTAAATTTTCATTTTCATCGTCAAACATTTTTGTTAATTCTAATAAGTTTTTAGTAGGAATTATTATATTAATATCATCTGTTAATTTTTCTTCAAGTTTGATTATTTTTTTTGATAAACGATATGAATCTGTTGCTGTACATTCTAATATATCATCTTTTATTTTAATATTTATTCCTGTTAATACTGGTCTTGATTCTTGGGTTGAAGCTGAAAAGCTTGTTTGACTAACAATATTTTTTAATATTTTTGTACTTAATATAATTGGATTTTTAATTTCTTCTAATTCTAAATTTGGAAAATCTTCTGCATTATTACAATTTAAAGTAAATGAAGAATTAGTTGTTGAAATAATTAACTTAGAATCAATTACTTCTTCAAAATTTATAATTTCATCTGGCATTTTTCTAACTATATCGTATATATATTTTCCATATACAACAAACACACCATATGTATAATCTTCTTCAATGAATGATTTATCAATAAATGTTTTTATAGCTATATCATTATCACTACTTAATAAATATAGTCCTTCATTTGTAAGTTCAAATTTAATACAATTTAATATTGGTCTTAAATTTTTATTTGATATACCTTTTATTGCATAATTTAAATGTTTAGTTAATATTTCTTTTTTAATTCTAAAATTCATAATTTTCTCCTTTATTTAATATATTATTTATTATTATTAATGTGGAAAGTGTGGAAAAGTGTTGGAAAGCCTTTAAAATAAAGTAAATTTTAATGTGGATAAAATGTGAATATTTTTATTTTTTCCACTGGATTTGATTTACTAGTTTTTGAATATCATAATTTAAATTTTCATCTTTTTCAATTTCTTTTTTTATTTTTTCAACAGAATACATAACTGTTGTATGGTCTTTCCCACCAAATTCACTAGCAATTTTTGGTAAAGATTCTTCTAAGTAAATTCTACAAATATACATAGCTATTTGTCTAGGTATTGTTATATTACTACTTCTTTTTTTACCTTTTAAATCATCAATAGTTACATTATAATGATTACTTACTATTTGCATGACTTTTTTAATGTTATTATTAGTTATAGATGTTTTTGTAAAATCGTGTAAGGCTTCAATTGCAAAATCTAGGTTTATTTCTTCACAATTCATAATTGTGGAATATGCAACTACCCTTGTTATTGCTCCTTCAAGTGTTCTAATATCACTTGTACAATTGTTTGCAATATATTCTTTAACATCTTGGTTAAAAATATAACTTATATTGTTTGATTCTATTTTTTTATCAATTATATTCATTCTTAATTGATAATCTGGTGGGAGAATATCCACAGTTAAACCAGAATTAAACCTTGTTCTTAAACGATCTTCTAATTTTTTTAAATCTTCCGGTGAGCGGTCAGAACAAATAACAATTTGTTTATTATTACTATATAATTCATTAAAAGTATTAAAAAATTCTTGTTGAGTTTTATTAGCTGATTCAAGATATTGAATATCATCAATCATTAAGACATCTAAATCTCTATATTTCTTTTTAAATAAATCAACAGTTTCAAAATTATTTTCATTTTTATTTCTATATATTTGTAAAAAATCATCAACAAATTTCTCACTTGTTACATATAATACCTTTTTATTACTATTTTCTTTTATATAATTACCTATAGCGTGCATCAAATGGGTTTTTCCTAATCCACTACTACCATATATAAATAAAGGGTTATACATTATTCCTGGTTGTTCAGCAACCGCTAAAGCAGTGGCTTTGGCAAATTTATTACTAGTACCAGTTATAAAGTTTTCAAATGTGTATTTTGAATCTAAATTAGAATTAAAATTAGTATTTTTAACCCCTACTTCATCAATATCGATTATTGTTTCATTATTTAAATCATCTTCAGTATAAAATTCAAATTTAAATATAGAATCAGTGATATCAGTGAAAACTCTTTCAATAAAGTCATAATAGTTTTCTTTAAGATGTTTTTTATGTAAAGCCATAGGAACTAATATTTTTGCTACATTGTCATTTAATTCAATTAATTTTGTTTCTTCAAACCACATATCATATAATATGGGCGTTAATTCTTCTTTTGCTTTTTTTAGAAAAGAAGTCCAAATATTTTCAATATCCATTTCCCCACCTCCAAACTACTACTAATATTCTACATTAAAAATGAAGAAAATACCATATAAAATAATAAAAAAGTAAAAAAACTTTTCCACAGTATAAAATTTAATAATATAAAGAAAAAAGTATCTTTTCCACATTTATGTGAAAAATAAAATGTTTAAAATGAAAAAAGTTAATAAAAAATCCACAAATGTGAATAAAATATGTGGAAAACTTTTTTTAAACTTTATTTTATTACTTTTTATTATTATAAAAATTTAATAGTTTTCCCCAAAAAACAATTGACAAATGGTTATTTAATATATATAATTAGAAATGCAAATTTAGTTTTGGAGGTGGATTAAATTATGAAAAGAACATTTCAACCTAATAATCGTAAACGTAGTAAGAAAATGGGTTTTTTAGCTCGTATGAAAACAAAAGTTATTAACTCACGTCGTCGTAAAGGACGTAAAGTTTTATCTCATTAAACCACAGAGTGGTTTTTTTCTTGCTAAAAAATTGTATTTATGGTATTATTTATTGGAGGAGAATTTATGAATAAAGACCACATTTTAAAAAAAAATAATGAGTTTCAACGAATAATTAGTACAAGCCGACCATATAAATATAAAGAATATGTAGTTTATATTGAAAAAAACAACAGTTCTAATTATTATTTTGGATTTTCAGTTGGTAAAAAAATTGGAAATGCAGTTGTTAGAAATCATGTTAAAAGACAACTTAGGAATATAGTATCAAAAAATAAATATAAAAATGGCTTTATTTGTATAATTATAGTTAATAAAAATATACTGAATTTAAAATTTGATGAAATGAAAGAAAATTTAAACTATATTTTAAATAATTTAAATATAATGGAGGAAAAAAATGAATAAAATTAAAAAAATTTTGTTGTTGTTTGTAGTTCTTTTTAGTTTAACTGGTTGTACTAAATATATGCAGTATGAAGATGATAAGAAGAATGTTATAGATGATCAAACTGGACAAAGAATGGTTCAAAATATTTTGTGTAAAACGGAAAATACAGTTTCTACATTTGATAGAATTAAAAATATTAAAATTGATGAATATAAAAAAGAATTAGAGGAAAATAAAATTACTGAAGAAGATTTTAATTCTAAAGTAGAAAAATTAAATAAACAATTTTCTTATGAAAATACAGTTTCATGTTCTTCTTTTAAAGTAACAAGTGGTGGGTATGAAGGAATATGGACTTCTGTTTTTGTAAAACCTTTAGCTTTTTGTATAGTAAAAATAGGTGAATTTACTAAAAATTATGGTTGGGCAATTATAATTGTAACTATATTAATAAGATTAGTAATGTATCCTTTAACTCAAAAAACAGCTATGCAATCTGAAAATATGAAAAAAGCTCAATCAAAATTAGAAAAATTAGAATCTAAATACCGTAATCGTAATGACCAAGAAAGTTTAATGAGAAAAAATCAAGAAATGATGGCTATTTATAAAGAATATAATATTAATCCTTTATCAAGTTGTTTATTTGCTTTAATTCAAATTCCTTTATTCTTTGCATTCTATGAGGCACTATATAGATTACCAGTAGTTTTTGAAGAAAAATTTTTAGGAGTTGATTTAGGATTAACTGTATCAACAGCTTTAGCAAATGGAAAATTTTATTATATTATTGTAACAATATTAGTTGTTTTAGTAACATATTATTCATTTAAATTAAATTCAGCAACTAATACAGCTAATGAACAAATGAAACAAATGAAATCTATGACAACATTTAGTACTATAATGATTGGAATTGCTTCATTCAGTGTTTCATTTGGAATCGCACTTTATTGGATTATAAATAGTGGATTTACTATTTTACAAAATTTAATGGTTAAAAGGAGTAAGAAAAATGATCACATCATATAAATTTGAAGGAAAAAATGAAGAAGAACTTTTATTACAAGCACTTACTGAATTAAAATTAACAAAAGAAGATGTTTATTTTAAACAAACTTTAGAAGAAGGAAAATTATTTAAATCAAAAAAATATATAATTGAAATAACAAAAAAACAAGATGTAATAAATTATATAAAAAAATATATAAATGATTTTGCTAATAAATTTGGTATAAAAATAAATAGTGAAGTAAGAGAAAACGATGGAATAATAAACGTAATGTTAATATCTGATAACAATTCTTTATTGATAGGAAAAGATGGAAAAAATATGGATGCAATTCAAATATTATTAAGACAATCTTTGTGTAATCAAATAAATCAAAATGTTAAAGTTTTAGTAGATGTTAGTGGTTATAAAAATAAAAGAAATAAGAATTTAGAATTTGAAATTAAAAAAATTTGTAAAGAAGTATTAAATACTAAATTAGAAGTTAAATTAGATCCAATGAATTCTTATCAAAGAAGAATAGTTCATACTGTAGTTAGTAATTTTCCAAATTTAAAATCAGAAAGTGTTGGAGAATCACCTAATCGTTATACTGTAATATCTTATAAAGAATGATAAATTTCATTCTTTTTAATTTTACTTGACTAATAAAATATAAATATTGTACAATAACACAAGTGGAGGGATAATATGAACGATACAATAGCAGCTATTTCAACATCATTAGGAATTGGTGCGATATCAATAATAAGAGTAAGTGGTAAAGAAGCTATAAATATAGTAAATAAATTAACAAAATTTAAAAAATTATTAAAAAAAGATACTCATACTATAACATATGATTTTATTATGGATGGTAATGAAATAATTGATGAAGTATTAATAATGTTAATGAAATCACCAAAATCTTATACTTGTGAAGATGTAGTTGAAATAAATAGTCATGGAGGTATAGCTACAACAAATAAAATATTAGAATTATTATTAAGTAATGGCTGTAGACTAGCTGAAGCAGGAGAATTTACAAAAAGAGCTTTTTTAAATGGTCGAATTGATTTAATAAAAGC
>CAZTXU010000010.1:0-25848 GCA_964617705.1 uncultured Muribaculaceae bacterium | reverse complement strand
ATTTTTAGATCTAATAATATCACATATGCATCTTTCTACATCATAAACTCTTACATTATTCCCCATTGGAGTTTTAACTTCAGTTAGTCCTAGTTCATAAATATCATCTGATACATAAAACACTTCATGATTTTTTAAATGTTTACTATTATAAGTTTTTCTTACTGTAATATCGTATTTTTCATTTGGAGCTTTAATAGAAAGTCCATGAAAATAAAGTGCAGTCATATGAGAATAAATTGTATTTGGCATACTAAGGTTAAAAACATAATAATTATCTTCTATTTTATTAATATCTATATAAATGCCGGGAGCAACTTTTTCAACAAGCCCTTTTTTCCACATAGAATTTAGATACATTCTATGAATTCCAAAATTATCTAGTTCTTTAGAAGTAACATATCCATTATTCATTTTCATAATTGATTCAATAACTTCAATATTGCTTTCTTCTTTGAATTCTTTTATTGTCATTCTTTCCATAATTTTCCTCCTTTGACAAATCTACTGATATTTTAACATTTATCAGTAATTTTGTCAATATAATTAAAAAATTTAAAATTGTTTTTCAAAACTCTAAATTTATCTTGTTTTATTTTTTATTATGGTAATAAATATATAGATATATTATTACCACTTAAAACATAAATTTTTAGTGTTTTTTTAAATTTGTGTACCTAAAAGTGTACCTAAAATTACCAAATAGGCTCCAAAACCTTTAAAACAAACAAAAATGACCGGCAGAGCCGGTCTTCAGGGGGCAAAAATATATTGCACATAAAATTAATTATTGCTAACTAAAAGCCTTATATTACAAGCATTTTTAAATTATATCTAATTATTAAATTTTAAATATAATTATCAAATATTACGATTTGAGTACCTAAATGGGTACCTAAAATTGATAATACTACTATTGATTCTTCATATAATTGAAAGGATAAATATTATGAAAATAACTTATACAAAATGTGGTGATTATTTATTACCTGATTTAGGACTTGCTAAAAAAGAAAATAAACCATTAAATAAATATGGATTATTAAGATTAGATTATTTAAAGAATCATAAAAAGGCACTATATCAAGAATTACTTATGGAAGATAAATTAAATGAACATCTTTTTTCAGTTGGTATATGTGCTGAAGATAGAATTAATAATTTAATTAATAATTTAATAAAATCTGATTCATCAATTACAGAAAAATTAAAATCTGAAAATCAATTGTTATGGGTTCAAAAAATGAATAACTATAAAGCTAGTGCTGAAGAAATAGTCTTAAAAGAAATTATTTATGGAGATGAAATATGATTAAAGGTAAAGAAGATATAACAGATAAGGAATTTAAAGAAATATTATTACCATTCTATAACAATTATAATGAGTATCTTATAAAATTCGTAATACCAGAAGCAATAGCTTTTTATCTAGCAAATGGTTATAGTAGAAGTTGTTTATCAGATTGTTCTCTCAATAATCATATTAATTCAGCTTTAGACATATTTAACGTTAGATGTAATATTGATGAATTAATTTCAAATATAAAAAATATACTGAGAATAAAATATAATCTAAAAATTATAAAAACAAGTCCATTAAAATTTAAAAAATATATGTAATTTAAAACACTGTTAAATTAACTTTAGCAGTGTTTTTATTTTATTATGGGAGTAATTTACTTGTCTAGCAAGCAATGAATTTGTACTCCCGCACGAAATTCGTATGTGGGAAACTTCCCAAGCCCAAGTAATTTTATATATTGGATAATTTATCTTTTATGAAATCATCTAAATATTCAGAATCCCTAGTAACCCATTTATAATCAGAATGTTCATTACTTAACTTAATATCTACTTTTGAACTATCTACATTTACAATAAAGTCTATCTCCAAATCATGTATTAATTCATTATTTTTTTCTTTTACCTCGTCAAAATAATGAGTAATAATTGGATTAAAATTTTCTACAAAGCCAATTTCTTCTTCAAGTTCTCTTCTTAAACCATCTTTCAATGTTTCTCCATCTTCCAAATGTCCTCCTGGAAATTCCCATGCACCAGGATACATATCATCATTTTCATTTCTTTTGACTATTAAAAACAAATCTTTATCTCTTAATATACCAGTCAATACTATTCTTGTTTCCATGATATTAAATACCTCCTCATATTTATTTTATTAAAACATATTATTTTAATGAATCTATCTTTTTTCTTAAATTTTCATATTTTAAGATAAACTTTTTATAATCTTCTTCAAAAATATTATCTTTTGTGTATTTATTTCCTTTTTTATTCTTTCTTATTCCATATAGAAAAAAATCTTTATATTCTTCTATAAATTTTAAATGTTTGGTTGTTGCTTTTTCTTCAACTAATAGAACAAATTGCACATTGCCCTTAAATTTTAAAAATAAATTTTAAAAATTAAAATAATCATTTATATTTTTTATATTTAAAATTTCTTTTGATAAATAATCATATTGTATTTTTAATTCTTCATGTTTTGATCTTGGAACCCTAACTTTACCACCTTTAGTAATGCATAAGCCAGTTATTTTTTTATCTTGATGTGGTCCATATATTTTTACTTTGCTCTTTTTAATTCTTAAACCATTTCTTTTTATTATTCCAAATAATGAATTAATGAATTGCTGTTTTATGGGTTTATTAGAACTAAATACAACATCATCAACATAAACAGTCATTTCTATATCATTTTTTATTGCAAAATCATTAATATATTCAAACATTCTATAATTTGATAAAAAAGCTAAAACTGGGCTAGTTGCTAATCCTTGCCCAATTCCATATTCAAATTTACCAACAACTGGATCATCTAAAGGACAAGTACATAAGGAAGTATATATACCTGCTATATCATCAGCTAAATTCAAATCATATTTAAAAAAATTAAATATTTTTTCACATGAAATTGATGGATAAAAATTTTGAATATCTATTGCTAAAAGATATTTATTACTACTATGAGCTTCAACATTAGTTTTATATGATCTTTTTTTTAATGATGAATGTAAGTATGGTATAGAATAATTTACTTCTTTTTTATTTTTTTCAATTAAAGAAAGTGATAATAATTTATTTATTTTTTTTAAAGTTTTCTTTAACCATTTCTCATTTATATTTATTAACATTCTATATTTGTCTTTTGAATAATCTTTTGGTCTAGTATCATAAATATCACTTGATTCTTCAATAGATAAGTATTTCATTTTTCTTTCTTTTGGAGTTTCTTTTGTTTTTGATTTGTCAGGTTTTTTTAAATAGAAAAAATTATAGTAAGGTAATAAACCATCACGTACATTTTCTAAATCAAAATCTTTTGGAATATTTAGAAGATTCTTAATACCATTCCTACTATTAAAACAATATAATCTACATTTTTTTAAACATTCTTTAACATTATCCATATTTTACCTCAAAATAAAACATTCTATTATAAAAATAGAATGACCCGTTCGTAAAGATTTTAATAATCAAAGCAACAAGTCTTTTAAGAATTAACTCTGTAAATAGATACTCAATAATAATTAATGAAAACCATTTCAAAGTTTCTTTAATCCAAGACTTCTTTTTATTTTTACGTCTTGAACTCTTTTTTGTTTTAACTTCAAACTCAACATCTAAGTTTGCTTTAAAACTCATCTTCATTCTTATTCCTCCTTCTATAAAATATTTCTGGAGGCGCTTACCCATATAACATGATTATTAAATGGAACAGGCCACCCAGCTATACCTATATAGTATATAGATATGTACTTATAGAGGAAGAACTAGTTATACTTATAAATATGTACATAGATTACTACTTACATATATCTACAACTATTAACTGGATGCTCCCCAATAAAGGACAGCCTAAACTAGGCTAAATAATAACACCAAATGGTGAATACAATTTGATAAGCCCTGTTGCTTAAGAACATTATACCATATTTTTAATTCTTATAATAGACTAATTTATTATCTTTTTTTCATTTAAATCTATATTCCATATTCCTTGTTTACCGGATATTTTTTTACTATTATTTATCTTTTCAATTAGTTCTAATTTCCAAGCATATCCTGTTCTGTTATATTTATGCCCATAAACCAATTCATTTTCTTCAATTATTTGCTTGTTGATTTTATCATTTAATTCAATACAATCTAAAATTTTTACTTTTGCAACAATTTTTGATTGAGGATATTTGAGATTAAGATGTTCAAACTTCTTCATTGCATCTTCATCAACACCTTTTCCTGCATGAATTAATATCTCACCCCTATAATTTAATTTCCAACTTCTAAACTCATATTTCTTTAAACCCTCAGCAACTAAGGTAGCCCAAGGTTGTTTTAATGTAATTACTCGCATTCTTCTTTAAATCCTTCATATGTACTAAATGCTAACATATATAGAGATTTTAATATATCAGGATTATTTGCACGTAATTCATCAAGAACAGTATCCTCTTCAACTACATATTCATTACCTTCTGAAATAATTTCATCAATCACTAATGGTAATTGTTTACATATTTTATAAAAAGCTTCTTTATCACCCGTTACTTCTTCATAAAATTTATCTATTGAAACTCTTTTAATATGTTCATTAGACACTTTTTCATAATCTAATGATACATTCCATAGTACATTTTGACTTCTTTTTGCAATAATTTCTACTAAATAACAATCACAATTATCTTCATTTAATATTTGAGTAGTCATTTTTAAAAATGTTTTTTGTGCTGCTGAAGAATTCATCGTATTATGCTTATTTTTCATTTCGACATATACTTTAGTTCCATCTGGTCTAGTATAAATTACATCAAATCCTACATTTGGGACTTCACAATTATTAATGTATTTAAATAAATTTTGATGAAAATATCCAATTGCATTTGTATTTGTTTTATCCCTTTGTCTTACTAATTCACTTTCTATTACTTCCTCAATAGTTTTCTTATAAACCTTACTATCAAATGTTAACTTAATAGGATCTATAATGTTACTATTAAACGAGTTTAAATTTATACTTTTTAAAGTTTCGTCATATGTTTTTATCGTATTTGATACGTGTGTTTTAAAATCTTCTTTACTTATAAAATCTAAGTTCCACATTATACTTCACCTCCATTTAATGCTGTCATTATTGACTCTCCAATACATTTTGCTAAATTCACTGGCACTGCATTTCCTATTTGTTTATATATATCACCCATTTTTCCAGCAAATTCCCAATCATCAGGAAATGATTGTATTCTAGCATATTCTCTAGTAGTAAAAGGTCTGCTTTCGTCTGGATGACATCTATCTGTTTGCTTCATCATAGGAGAGCAAGTTAATGTTAATGATGGTTCGTCCCATGATAAACGTCTTGCAATTCCTGTTCTTCCTCCGCCCATATAATAACATGATTTCATATATTCTTTAGCAACATCATCAGGTAAATCTCTCCAGTATCCACCTGGTGGCACTAAATCAAATACTTTTCTTTTCTTTTCTGGATATTTAGCACCAACTGATTCAGGTACATCTTTAAGAACATCCCTTAATACCGGTTTATATTCATGCGGGATTGGATAGTCAAATTTTACTTTATTGGTTAAATCATTTCTTATCCCTATAATAACAACTCTTTGCCTTTTTTCCGCAACTCCATAATCCCAAGCATTTAATACTTTCCATTCGACTTTATATCCCATATCTTCAAAAACATCTACCATAGTTTCAATTGTTTTTCCACCATCATGGGTTGTTAATCCTTTTACATTTTCTGCAAAAAACATTTTAGGTTTTAGTTGTTTTACAAATTCAGCATAATAATAAAACATTGTTCCTCTAACATCATCTAAACCCAATTTTTTACCAGCATAACTAAATGATTGACAAGGATAACCGCCTGAGATTAAATCAAGTTCTCCTTCTTTTAAGTTAAATTCTTTTAACAAATCTCTTTTAGATACTTCTACAATATCTTCATTCAGTACATTCCATTTAGGTCTATTTAATTTTAATGTTTCACATGCTATTTTATCTATTTCAACTAGTGCAACTTCTTCAAAACCGGCTTGTTCTAATCCTAAAGCAAGCCCTCCTGCTCCTGCAAATAATTCAATACATTTTCTAGTTTTCATTTCTTACCTCTCTTTTGTTTTCTCTAGGGGTTGGGCATTCCCACATACGAATTTCGTGCGGGAGTACAAATTCAGTGCTTGCTAGACAATAATTATACTCACATGACAGCAATGACACGTCCTATACACCAAACATATCCCTCTCTATTTCTTGTCATATTGTCATTACTAACTAAAACAATTA
Organism: uncultured Muribaculaceae bacterium; assembly: GCA_964617705.1. Classification (GTDB taxonomy): domain Bacteria; phylum Bacillota_I; class Bacilli_A; order RF39; family UBA660; genus Faecisoma. Next base: position 19,524 of record CAZTXU010000010.1, on the reverse strand, counting down.
TTCATTTTCAGTCAGTAATTTATTTAAATCATCAATTGATTCTTTTTGTTTTTTTATTTCTTTTTCATTATCTTTAATATATTTTTTTATTATTTTGATAACTTTATTTTTATCTTTTTTATCCAATTCAGAAATAATATTTAACTCTTCTAAATTACAATTATCTAATAATTCTTTAATAACCATTTTAATATATAATTCATCTTGCATTTGATTAACTATATCATCAAGTACAAGTATCGGAGCATTCTCAGGTTTAATAACCATACTACTATATGAATTATTTATCGTTGATTCTATTTCTTCTTTACTATAATCACATAGCTCCATCAACATCTCTAAAGAAATATTTAATACTGAACTTAACTTTTTTAAAGACAATACATTAGGCTTCTTTCGTTCACCTTTTTCAATTTTAGCAATTGTATTATTATCTATACCAGTTATTCTTGATAATTCTCTTTGAGATATATTAATTTTTTCTCTAGCATCTTTTACTACACTAGCTAAAGTTTTATCATTCATTAAAGTACACCTCTTTTAAACTTTATAATACTATTTTAACATAAATTAAATTATAAGACAATATTTTTGTGATGAAAACTCACAAAAATTGTTGACATTAATTAATATTATATGATATCATTTAATTGTGAGCATACCTCACAGTATAATTTCTTTCTTAATTGGTAATCCATACATAGATATTTTTATATCTAGAGTCTAAACGAAAGGAGGAAAGACTTATATGGATGCTAGAGAAACTTTAAAGCTTATTTCAAAGCAATGGTGTAATCTTGACGATTTAATGAAACTTGCTGAAATAGGAAAAAATAATGCAGTAAAACTAAGAAGAGAGATAAAAAATGACTTAATTAATAAAGGTTATACTCTTCCTAATAACCGATTACCAATGATTGAAGTCGTTAATAAACTAAAAATAAATATTAATTATTTAGAAAAGATGGCTAAAGAAAATTTATAGAAAGGAATTATATATGAAAACATTTGAAGAATTAAAAAATAGTATTGTCGATATTAATTATATTATTGAAAATATGATTAGAGAAAATGGTCTTTATTGTTTACTTGGAGAAGCTAAGGTTGGTAAATCCGCCCTAGCCCTTCAAATAGCAAATTCTGTTTGTAATGGTATTCCTTTTCTAAACTTAAATACCAATAAAACACCAGTTTTATACTTAAGTACAGAAATGAATCCCTCTGAAACTATTAGTCGTATTAATTTTATGGAATGTAATTTAAAAGAAAATAACTTTTTATATACTTTTCCTGAAGATAATATGACACAAATCAGTATATTAAAAGTTGAAAAAGAAATAAGTGAATTCAAAGAAAAGTATAACGGTAAATTAGTATTTATTGATATGTTTAATGGAATAAATTTTGGAAGTTATTATGATTTAAATAATTATCAAGATATGAGTCAAAAAATATTCCCACAACTTCGTAAATTGTGCAATGATTATAAAGTTACTATTATCATAGTTCATCATTTAAATCGTAAAGGTAAATCTTTAGGTAGTACTGCTATTGATACTTGTGTTGATGGTAAACTTGCTTTAAAACAAGATGAAAATATTAAGTCAACATTTTATTTAAGTTATGAAAGCAGAGATTATCAATCAAAAGATTATGTACTAAAAAGAAATGATAAGTTGATATTAACACTTGATGAAGAAACAGCAGAAACACTTAATCCAAATCTAATTCAATTTTTAAAATATGCAATTAGCAAAAAAAAATTTACTTTTACTATTTCTGAAATGGTTAGCAAACTTAACTTATTTATTACTCCACCTGTTTTAGGAAAATTAATAGCAAGTAATAAAGAAAGACTAGAAGAACTAGGACTATTTATTAAATGTAAAAGAACACAAACAGAAAGACTATATACTGCTAAATATAAGGAACCTTTGGAAATGATTACTGATAATATTTTTTCAGTAAGTAATAGCAATAATTTAGATTCAAAGGAGGATAATTATGGCAGTTAAATTATTAGATAAGAAAGATTGGACAAAAGATGGCCGTAAATGGGTATTTTATGACTATGTTAAGAATTTAGATGGAACTAGAAGAAAATATAAGTCAAAGAAGTTTTTCACTAAAACTGAAGCTTTAAAAGTTGAAAGAGAATTTCTAACTGTTAATACAGAAAGAAGTGATAAAGACCGTAATATGAATTTTAAAGATTTATATACACTCTTCTATGCTTATAAAGAAGACAAAGTAAAACACACTACTTTAAAGACTTATCGTGATAGAGAAAAATTTTTCAAAGACTTAGATAATGTTAAATTAAAAGATTTTAATATTGAACACTTTGAAAAATGGAAAAAGCAAATAAATTCTTATGGATATACAACTAATCATAAAAATCATTTATTTAAATTTTTTAAAGAATTATTAAACTTTGCTACCAAATGGTACAATTTTAACTTTACTGCAACTTATAATAAAATGACTAATTTTACTGACCCAAATGAAATACCTAAAGAAATGTTATTTTTCACTTATGAAGAATTTAAAAAATTCATATCAGTAGAAAATGATATTCTTTATAAAACTATGTTTGAAACTTTGTATTATTGTGGACTTCGTCGTGGAGAACTAAGAGGTTTAACTTGGAAAGATATAGATTTTGATAATCAATATTTAAGTGTAAATAAGAATATTGTAGCAACACGTGGTGATGAAGGTAAATCTTATATGGTAACTACACCTAAAACAAAATCTAGTATTAGAAATATTCCTATGCCAAAAGTTTTATTAGGTGATTTAAAATTATTATATGAAGTTTCTAAAAGACATTATGGTTTTAATAATAATTGGTATTTATTTGGAGATACTGATCCAATTACAAACGGAAAACTTAGATGTAGAAAAAATAAGAATTGTAAATTAGCAGAAGTTAAACAAATAAGAATACACGACTTTAGACATAGTTGTGCTTCACTTTTAATTAATAGTGGTGCAACTATAAATGTTGTAGCAAAGTATTTAGGACATACAAAAATAGATGAGACATTAAACACATATTCTCACCTATTTAAAAATCAATTAAACGAAATTGTAAGTATAATCGACAAACTAAATTAAAATGGGTACCTATTTGGGTACCTAATACATATATGAAATGGCTAAAAGCCCTTATAAACAAAGTATCCCGCCATTTCTGACGGGATTTCAGGGGGTTTTGGTTTAGCCTCTGATGTTCTGCAAGAGACTAGCATGATGATACTACTAGTACTATCATGCTATTTAATTATAAAAAAATTTTCATCAAAAGTCAATCCCCATTAATCTAAATTGTCAACCAATTTTACATAATTATAAATGTACTTATATTTTTCATCATAATTTTTCAAAAACAATTCACTTTCCTCTTTAGTCTTTAATAACATCTTATAATCCTTTTTTAAATTAGCAAACCTAAAACTCATATCACCACTTTGCCTTACACCAAACAAATCTCCACCACCACGCATTTTAAAATCTTCCTCACTAACCTTAAAACCATCATTAGTATTTACTAAAACCTTAAGCCTTTCAGCTTCATAATCACTAACTAAAATAAAATAAGACTGCAAATCACCTCTTCCAACACGACCTCGCAGTTGATGAAGTGCCGATAAACCAAAACGGTAACTATCAAAAACCACCATTACAGTAGCATTAGGAACATCTACCCCCACCTCAATTACAGTTGTACTAATTAATATTTGAATATCATTGTTTTTGAACCTCTCCATAACCTCTTCTTTTGCCTTATTAGAAAGCTTACCATGCATAATATCAATATTATATAACTTACCAAAAGCCTTTTCCATCTTAACCTTAAGCTCATTAACATTTTTAAGATCCGACTTATCACTTTCCTCAATCAAAGGAGCAATAACATAAACTTGATGATTATTTTTAAGCTCACTATACATTAAATTCAAAACATCTTTAATTTCACTTTCTTTTTTCAAATACGTTTTAATTTCTTTCCTTCCAACAGGCTTAGTTTTAATGCTCGATATATCCATATCGCCAAACAAAGTAATAGCATAAGTTCTAGGAATAGGGGTAGCACTCATATATAAAACATCCGGCATAATCCCCTTATTCTTCAAATTACTCCTTTGATTAACCCCAAATCTGTGCTGCTCATCAGTTATAACCAAACCCAAATTATTATAAATAACATCACCACTTATTAAAGCATGAGTCCCAATTAAAACATCAATCTCATTATTTAATAACCTCTTATAAACATCCCTTTTAACAGAAACCTTCAATTTACCTGTTAACAACTCAATCCTCAAATTAGGAAACAATTTCTTCATATTTAAATAATGTTGATAAGCAAGAATTTCAGTTGGAGCCATTAAAGCCCCTTGATAGCCACTTAAATAGTTAATATATAAAGCAATAAATGATACAATTGTTTTACCACTTCCAACATCACCTTGTAATAGCCTATTCATTCTCTTTGAAGACACCAAATCATCAAATATTTCATTAATTGCTTTAAGTTGATCAACAGTCAATTTATAAGGCAACTCATTAATTATCTCATTAATTTTATCAAAAGAAACATCTCTTTTCAAACCAACTTGCTTTTTCGTTTCTTTTAATAATGCAACTTTTAACATAAAAACAAATAATTCCTCATATTTAAAACGCATAATACTTCTTTTCAAATCAAATTCATCAATAGGATTATGTATTTCTTTCAAAGATTGCTTTTTAGATAAAAAATTATATTTTGCCATTAAATAATCCGGAATATAATCAATAACATCATAATTATCTATACATTTTAAAACTAAATTATTTATTTGATTACTATTAATACCACTCGTAACATGATAAACCGGCTCAATTTTAACACTATTGCCAAGTAATCCAAATCTTATATCATTTGCTATAACTAAATTGTGTTTTTTATCATACTTTCCAATAACAATTACCTTAGTTCCAATATTCAACCGAGGCTTTAAAAATCCACGATTAAAAATAGAAACATTTACTAACTTACTTCCTGTATTAATTACAAATGACATTTTGTCCATTTTCTTTCGTAAATATATAACCCTTGGTAAATTTTCAACTAAACCATCTATTATTACTTTTTCATCTTGTTCAGATTTAGCAATATCACTTTTTTTTAATATATCATATCTAAAAGGATAATAATTAACTAAAGAGGAAACATCATTAATACCTAATTTATTCAACAACAACAAAGTTTTTTTACCAATTCCATAAATATTTTCTAAATTCATATTACCTCCCTTAGCCAACTCAAAGATATTATATCAAAAGAAAAAGACTATTACTAGTCTAAATTTTCAAATATTTTCTAACTGCTCTTGCTGAACCTACCATACCAACAAATACACCTATACCAATTAAAATAAATGATACATAATAGATAAATGGATCAGGAATTATTAATTTAATAAATGGTGAATTAAAAGCTTGCCCATTAAAATTTTTATATAAAGATACATATCCATAAGTTGTAATAAAAACAGGAATAATTGAACCTATCAATCCTAAAAATAATCCTTCAAATATAAATGGCAATTTAATATTAATATTAGACGCACCAACTAAACGCATAATTTCAATTTCTCTTTTACGAGAAAAAATTGTTATCTTAATTGTATTAGAAATTAAAAATGCAGTTACTAATATTAAACCAGCTACAGTTACAATACTAATATTTTTAATCACTTTGAAAGTAGAAATTAATTGATCAATAGTTCCCTCACCATACTTAACGCTCATAACTTTGTCAAGTTCATCAATTTGTTTAGCAAGTTCATCCATTTTTTCAATGCTTGTTGCTTTAACATGAAATGTATCAGATAAAGGCATTGTATCTCTTGAATCATATTTACTTAAAACCAACTTATAATCTTCGCTACTTTCCATAAGTTCTTCAGCAATACTCATTTTATCATTAAATATAACACTTTCAATATTGTCCAATTGATTAATTTTTGTTTCTACTTCATCTATTTCTTTTAAAGTAATATCTTTATCTAAAAAAACGACAATTGTTAAAGTTTTTTCTACTTCAGAAGTAAAATTGTTTATATTATATGATAAAATTACAGCTACAGCTACTAAAACCAATGTAATTGTTATACAAGAAATTGATGCAAGGGATAATGAAAAGTTTCGAAAAACACTTTTAAATGAATCTCTAATATTTCGACCTAAAATTCTAAATGCTCTCATATTTGTACTCCCCTTCTGCATAATCTTTTACAACTCTTCCCGAATCTAATAAAATTACTCGTTTTTTCATCTTATTTACTATTTCCGTATCATGTGTAACCATAATAATTGTTGTACCTAATTTATTAATTTCATTTAATACTTTCATAATTTCCATACTAGTATTTGGATCTAAATTACCAGTAGGTTCATCACATATTAATAGTTTTGGTCCATTAACAATAGCTCTAGCAATAGCAACTCTTTGTTGTTCCCCGCCAGATAATTCATTAGGATAGTTTTTAGCTTTATGTTTTAATCCAACTAATTCCAAAGCTTTTAAAACTTTACTATGAACTTCACTATTAGTCGCACCAAATATTTCTAAAGCAAAAGCAACATTTTCATATACTGTTGATTTAGGTAATAATTTAAAATCTTGAAAAACTACTCCTATTTTTCTTCTTATTTTATATACATTTCTGTTTTTTAATTTGCTTACTTCAATATCACTAACTTTAATAGTTCCACTAGTTGGTTTTTCTTCTCTATAAAGCATTTTAATCAATGTTGATTTACCACAACCAGTTGAACCAATAACAAATACAAATTCGCCTTTTTTTATATTTAGCGTTAGATCTTGTATTGCAGTAACACCATTTTTATATGTTTTTTTTACATTTTTGAATCTTATTATATCCAAATTAATCACCTCATTTATTTCCTAAAACTTCATACGTATCATTTATTAATATTAGTGCTTTATTATCAATATTTAATATTTCTTCTTTTACTTTATAATACTCTTTAGTTGGTACTATACACATAATTAATTTAACAACATTGCCAGTATATCCACCTCTTGCTTGAATAACTGTAACTCCATGGCTTAATTTGCTTATTAAAAACTTTTTAACATCTGTTTCATTTTCAGTGATAATATAAAATGATTTTGATTTAGATATTCCTATCATTACTTTATCAACAACATAACTCATAACTAATATTGCTATTATTGAATAAATTGCTGTTTGTAAATCAAACACAAATATAGCAAGAGATATTATAATAGCATTTACTATTACCATACAAGTTCCAACTGGTTTTTTTAAATATTTGCTTAATATATGCGTTAATACATCACTACCTCCTGTATTATATCCTAATTTATAAACTAGTCCATACCCAAAACCACATAACGCTGAACCACAAATTGCCATAACAATTGGTTCGATATTTCCTATGTTTATATATCTTGTAAAGTAAGATGTCAATTCAACAAATATAGGATATAGTATTGAACCAATAATTGAATTTTTTGTTTGTTCTTTCCCCATTAATATGTAACTTATAATTAAAATTGTTATATATAAAATCATTATTATAATTGATGGTTTTATATCTATTAAAGAATTTATAATAATTGCAATTCCACTAAATCCACTAATTACTTTAGTTGGAAGTAAAAATATATTAAATGATAATGCACATATTATTATACCAAATAGTAATGTTAAAAAATTTAATATTTTTTTATTTTTTATCATTTTTACACATCCTCAAATTATCGTTTATAAATATATCAATATCGCCATCTAATACTTTAAAAGCATTGTTATTTTGGGTATTTGTTCGGTGGTCTTTAACCATTGTATATGGATGAAGAACATAACTTCTAATTTGTGAACCAAAGTTTATATCACTTTGTTCCCCTTTTAATTGTTTTAATTCTTCTTGTTTTTTATCTAATTCTATTTTATATAATTTACTTTTTAATATTTCTAAAGCTTTTTCTTTATTTTGTAATTGACTTCTTTCATTTTGACAAGTTACAACTATTTTAGAAGGTATATGTGTTATTCTAACAGCACTATCTGTTGTATTAACACTTTGTCCACCTGCTCCTGAACTGTGATAAACATCTATTTTTAAATCATTAGGATTTATTTGAATATCAATATTTGTTTCTTTAAAATATGGACTTATATCTACTGAAGCAAATGAAGTATGTCTCCTTGAATTAGAATCAAATGGTGAGATTCTAACTAATCTGTGAACTCCTTTTTCACATTTTAAATATCCATAAGCATAAAGTCCATATATTATCATTGAAACACTTTTTATTCCTGCTTCTTCGCCTTTTTGTAAGTCTATTATTTCATATTTAAATTTTTTTTCTTCACACCATCTAGTATACATTCTAAATATCATATTAGCCCAATCACAACTTTCTGTTCCCCCAGCTCCAGGATGAATTTCTAATACAGCATCATTTTTATCATATGGGCCATTTAATAAAACAAATATTTCTAAATCATCTAATTGTTTTTTTATTTCATCTGTTTCTGATTCTACTAAATCTTTTATTTCTAAATCATTATAGTTTAATAATTCTAAATTTGATTCTATTTTAGTTTTTAATGTTTTAATTTTTTCAACTATTTTTTTTAATTCATTTATTTCACTAATTATGCTATTAGCATTTTCTTGATTATCCCAAAATGTTGGTTTAGACATCTCTATTTCTAAAACATTAATTCTTTGTTGTTTGTTTTCAGTGTCAAAGTAACCTCCACATTTCATTTATTTTATTACAATAATTTTTATATATGTTTAATACTTCGTTCATTTCCATTGTATTCACCATTATAATTTTATCATTTTTTGTATTTAAAGTAAAGGAAAAAACTTTACCATTTTTTGATAAAGTTTATATTTTTATTATTTTATCTTTCTTTACTAAATAAACATTTGAAGCTAATTCCATAAGTGGTGAATCATTCATTGAATCGGTATAAAAATTATTAATTTTTTTATTTGGATACAATTCTTTAAATATTTTTACTTTATTTTTACCTAAACATAAAAATTCTATTTTTTTAGTTTTTAAATTTACTTTTGTTGATATTATTTCAACTTTTAATTTATTTTTAATAACATTAATTAAAAAGTTAGGGCTTCCTGTTATAATAATATCTTCTTTTTTTAAGTTTTTAATTATATTTTCTTTTAATTTATGGATATTTTTATCCCAAAATTTAATTGTTAGTTCATTTAATTCTTTTTCATTTTTTAAAACTTTATTAAATATTTGATTAAAGTTATCTATTAATTGTTGGTGGTTAATTTTTACTTTTTTATATTTATACAAATAGTATAAAACTATTGGTACATACTTGATTAAAGTTGGTTTTTTCTTTAAACAAAAGAAGAAAAAGTCATATGTACTTTCTCCTTTGTATAATGTATTATCAAAATCATAAACATTCATATTAATTAACCTTTTTTAAAATGAAATAACGGCAATCATAAGCACAGTTTTCTTTTATATATTTTTCTATTTGGCTGTAATCGTTTATTTTATTAAATAATTGATTATTTTTTTCACAAAAACCTTTTAATCTTAATTTACCATAAGCCCAATCACCTAAAATGTAATCGTATTTTTCAAAATATTCTGTGTATCTATCTTGAAAAGCAATTTCTTCAAATCCGTTTTTATATTCATTTATTAATTCGTAATTATTGTTTTCTACTATTATCATTTAATATTCCTTTCCGAATGCTGATTTAACATTTTCATATTTTGTTAAACTAGAACCACCATTCCAAGTCATAAATCCGCCTTTTAATCCTGCATCATATAATCCTTTTATTTCTTCAGAAATCATATATGAATCATAAGTCATTTTAGGGTTTTTATTTGTATCATATGTTTGAATCCATGTTCTAACAATTGCTGGAGTTGGTATTTCTGATTGTCTTTTCATAACAAAATTTTTCCCCCATAGATTTAATAATTTATAAGGTATTGTCCATACTACTTCACTAAATCCGTATTCATGAGCACTAAAATGATCTGGATATGACATACCACTTATAACATCTGCAATGTTAGAAATTGCTGCCCAATATTGTCCATAAGCTGTTACATAATTATGGGCTGATTCTCCAAATACATCGATTGATACATAAGCATTATGTTTGTGTATTTCATCGCAAGCATACATTACAAATTGTTGAATTGCTTGAGCTTTTTCTTCGTTATATTCATTTCCAAAATTAATTATTCCTTGTTTTTCTAAATTACCTGTTCGGTCAGGAAATCTTACATAATCAAATTGAATTTCATTAAATCCTATTTCTTCTACTGATTCAATTGCAAGTTTAACATTATATTCCCAAACATTTCTTTTAAATGCACTTGGCCAATATGAACCATCATGATTATAGGAAGAACCAGTTGAATTATCTTTAATTGTATCTTCTGGATGGTCTTTAGCGTAATAACTATCTTTAAATATAGTTATTCTACCTATTACATAAAATCCTTCATCTTTTAATTTTTTTATAGCATTTTTATATGTATCATAACTATTAATTGCATAGTTATAATTTGTAATTGAATATTCTTGCATAGCTTTAGCTGGATAAGCTGGCGAAGTATCATCTTTTATATCAACAACAAATGAATTTATACCGCTATTTTTAGCTATTTTTATATAAGAATCTACATTTTTTACCACACCGCTGTTAAGATATAAAGCTCTTACTTCATTTGGCATAACATTATCTTCAAAATTTGCTTTTTCATAAGGATAATAATCTAAATTACCAGCATCCCCACCACCAAAAGAATCTCCTCTTTTTTTATGAATTTGATAATTTCCTTCTTCATCATAATTTAATAAAGATATTTCTTGATTATTAACTAAATATTTACCATATACATAACCTTCTTGATTATTATATTTTACTTTATACATATCAATCTTACCATCATCGTTAATCTTATTATAACCAATTATATCTAATTTTTCTCCTTTTTTAGCCATACCTAGTATTTTTATGTCATCATCTGATTCATAAATAGTAACTGGAGTTCTTACAAACATTTCTTTTTCTAAAATTATTTCATTTTCATTATCAACTATATTTTGACTAGAAACTAAATATTCTATATCATTGTATTTAATTTTATAATATTCTTTTGAATCATTTATAACTGTTTCAATTATTTCAACTTTTGTTCCTCTAATTAGTTTTGTATCTTCGTTATAATCTAATGTATAAAGAATTATTTCACTTTCATTATTTGCTAAATACTTATAACTTGGTGTTTTTTTAATTCCTTTAGTTAGATAAAAAATCATAAATGATACTATTAAAACTCCCAATATAAATATAATTACTCGGCTTTTATTTACCTTTCTTTTTACCATCTAACATCACCATTTTTAGTATACCACATTATTTTTTTTTATTCAATTAGATATCATGAAATTGGTAAAGTTATGGATGGTGAGTTTTTGTCTATTCCGTTAAAATAGTAATTAGGAACTGTTCCTTGAATTAATTTTATAGCAACTGGTATTTCGCATTCAATTTTTATTCTATCTGACATAAATGGTAACATAACTTGTTCAGATAGTTCTAAAACAATTCCTACTTCTATTAAAGCATTATTTATTCCATAATTTGTTACTTTTGTATTTATATGACTTACTATATCACCTGCTAAACTAAGTTTAACTGGTAATTTTGGCCCTAAATTAGATAAAAAAGAGTTATTAAATATAACTCCAGTAGGTATTTCATAAATTATTCCTTGTTTTAGTTTATTGATATCATAATCTATTAATTCATCGGTTGTTAAAGATAATAATTCAACTTTTCCTTGTTCGATGTATTTTAAATTTATTTGAACACTATTTGTTACTTCTGTTAGTATTTTATTAACAGTTAATGGATTAAAATCAATAGTTTTGATTTCATTATTACTGTCTCTTGTTATTAAAAATAATTCATCTATGTCTATGTTTTCTGTTACATTTTTAGCTACAGCATTATTTATAATAATACTAGCTAATTTTCTTGATTCTAATTGAGCATATTCAAATAGAATTGGGCTAACTTTTAAATTAAACCATTTAAATGTTATAAAAAGACTTACTACAAAAAATATAATGATAAATATTATAATATTTATTGGTTTATTAAATAAAGGATATTTTCTTTTTAATTTCATTCTTCTCATACTAAATTATATGTATATTTTTTAAATTTAAAAACAAAATATAATTGGTGAGATAATGAAAGTTAAAGATATAATGTGTAGTAATCCAATTGTTTTAGGTATTGATTCTTCTTTGTTTGATATAGCAAATGTAATGAAAAAATATGATATTGGTTTTATTCCTATTTGTAATAATCATAAAATTGTTGGTATTTTAACAGATAGAGATATTGTAACTAGAATAATTGCAAATAATGATGATAAAATTGATGGTTATTTAACAGTTGATTTAATTACTATAGATTTTGATAGTGATATTAAAGATGCTTTAGATATAATGACTAAACATAAAGTTAAAAGATTATTAGTTGTTGAAAATAATAAGTTTAAAGGAATAATTTCTTTATCAGATATATTAAGTACTAATATTGATATAATTAATAATATTAAAGAAATATTTGCTATTGATAAAAATGATGATACTTATATAACTAAAATTGATGAATTTGAATTATAATTCTCTTTTTAATTTTATTTTTTCTAAATCGCTTACTGTTACTATTTGATATCCATCGTTTATTAATTTTGGAATAATTATTTGTAGTGCTTGAAAGGTTCGTTCATATGTATCATGAAATAATATTATATCTCCATCTTTAACTTTACTTAAAACTTTATTAGCAATTGTTTTGCTATTTTTTATTTTCCAATCATTACTATCAACTGTCCATAATACTATATTCATATTTACATTTTCTTTTATTTTATTGTTAATTGAACCATAAGTTGGTCTAAACAAAGTACATTCATAGCCACTTATTTCTTTTATTAATTCATTTGTTTTGGATATTTGTGAATTTAATTCTTCGATACTTAAACTAGTTAACCATTTATGATTATATGAATGGTTTCCTATTTCATTTCCACTTTCGATATTTTTTCTTATTATATCGGAATATGTTTTTACTTTGTTTCCTAAAACAAAGAAGGTTGCATTGGAATTATTTTCGTTTAATAATTCAATTATTTTATTTGTATATTTACTAGGTCCATCATCAAAAGTTATAGCTACTGTTTTTTTATCAATTGGTAGTTCTTTTTTTATTTCTTTTGAAACATTATTATATTTTTTTATTTCTTTGCTAGTTTCTATAGAGATATTTAATTTATTTAAATCGATTTCTATATCTATAATTCCACAATTTCCACTTGTTATTATATAAGGATTAAAATAAAAAATTATTTTGTTATCTTCTAAAATAAACATATATTCTTCATCGGGAGTTATTTTAGAAGATATCATTTCTATTAAAAGGCATTCTTTATATTTTTTTACTATGTTTGTTTTTAAAATTGCTAATAAATATTCGATTTTATTATCATCAATTAAATCATGGATAGTTAACAATTTATCTTTTTGTTTATCATAGACAAATGTTTTTACTTCATTAATAGGGTGAGCTAATTTTGAGGAATTTATAAATGTATAAAGGGCTACGCTAATGTATTGGTCATTTACTATATTATATTTATAGTCGATATTTAATTCTGATACTTGTTCTAAAGTATAAACATTTTCATATTCTTCTTTAAATCCTTGATAAATATTGTTAACATAATTTGAAATTTGTTTATCTATTTTTTTTCTTCCTATTTCTGGATAGTTAATTGATATTTTCATATTGTGATTATTTTCAAATACTGTTTCAACATTTTCGTTCCCACAACCACATAAGATTAAAATTAAAATTAATAAAAATTTTTTCATATTAAATTATATTCAAATTTAATATACTTTAATATGAAAAATGAAAGAGAAATAAAACTTTTAAATATTGATATAACAACTGCTATATTATTTATTATAACAATAGTTATATCTATTTATTTAACTTATGAAAGAAAGCAAGAGTTGCTTAAGAAAAAAAGATTTTTAAGTAAAAAAGACGATCAATATATTTTACTTTTTAATCGTCTTTTAGTTTTAATAATTGTTTTAATTATTTTATATGATAATTATGAAGAATATGAAATAGCTAAAATGGATAATAAAGATTTAAATCCTTTTAAGATTCAAATATTTGCTTCTTTTTTAACTGTTATAACTGCTTTATTAATTTTATATGTTGTTTTATATAATTGGGATAGTAATAGTATTTCTGATATTGAAAATCCAATTTATTAATTATATTTTATATCATCTATGTTTATTTCTTCAATATTGATTCTTCTTGTTTGTTCTAATTGTTTTATTATTTTATTGTTTTTTATTTTTATGATTATAAATATAATTGTAAATACTAATCCTATTATAATTAAATATATTCCTAAATCTATATTTAAAGCTTTATCAACGATTAAGTTTGTTAAGCTATCACTTAATGGGAACATGCTTTGAATGGTATCTATGAATAAATTTTTATTATATTTTAAAACTGTATAGATTATTCCTGCAAATAAAGATGGTAAACCTAAAAATATTAATGGATAATATAGTGTTTTGGTTATAAATCCTGTTAGTATTGTTAGGAATATAATTATTCCTATAATTGATAATGTGTTTGTATTATAAATTGATGTAATGACATTATTTGTTTGTTTGAATAAGTTTTCTATATCATTTATAAAGTCTTTATTATCGCTAAATTGATATAATGGGGATATATAATTATTTTGTTCTAATTTACTACTTTTTTTATACCAATTTAATATTACTTGTTTCATACTTTTTTCAAATTTTTCATCATTTAATATATTATTTATTTCTTCTTCACTTAAACCATTATATATACCAATAGATTTTATGGTATCTTTTATTGTAGTATCATCTGTATTTATTTTTAATCCGAATAGTTCGTTTAAGTTTTTTATTCTTAATTCTAATACATTAATGCTTTCTATATAATCTTTTACATAATCATAGTTTGTAACATTTTTAGATATTTTTACAATAATAAAAGTAATTATAAAAACAAATATTAAAAGCGATATAAATATTGATATTCCTTTTCTCATTTTGATCACCAATATCATTATACTATAAAATTATGTTTTAAAAAATATGTATAAGAAAAAAGTAGAAAAAAAACGCCTATACTAAGGCAGTTTTAATTTCTACTACATTTTTGGCTTGTAAACCTTTGTCCGTACGCACTAATTCAAATTCAACGTATTGACCTTCAACTAATGTTTTATATCCTTCAGATAAAATTGAAGAATAATGGACAAAGATATCCTCACCATCACGGTATTCAATGAACCCATAACCTTTTTCGTTATTGAACCATTTTACTTTACCACGCATTGCCGAAATCTCCCTTCTAGTAATTCTCTTACAATACTAGTATAACGCATTTGTCTAACCACTTCAAGAATTTTAATATTACATATTTTGACATTCTCTACTAGTACCAAAGGCAATTATGATTTTACCATTTTCAGTTCAAAATTGTTAAAAGTATGTCTGAAACTATCATTTTCTTGTCTGAAATGGTATTTTTGTGTCATTTTTTGCTGATTTTTGTGTTTTCAGACATGAAAACGGGCAATTAAGACAAATTTATTTTTTAAACTAATTTTTTGGTGTATGATTACTACAAGAGGTAAATAATATGAAAGATTATGTTGTAAATAAATGTATTAATTTATTAAAAGATAGTGGAGATTATGATGAAGTTAAATTAGCCGAGATAAAATATGGGCTAGAAGGCTTATATATGTTAATTAGTAAACTTATTATTATTATTATATTATCTATATTATTAGGAATAGTTAAAGAGGTTTTGATATTTCTATTAATATATAATTTTATAAGAATGCCGTCGTTTGGATTGCATGCTACTAAAAGTTGGATTTGTTTGTTAAGTTCTAGCATTATATTTATTGGTATACCTTATTTAATAAAATTTATAGTTTTTCCTATTTGGGTAAAAGTTATTGCTGGAATTATATTAATATTGTTAATTTTTAAAAACGCACCTGCTGATACATATAAAAGACCAATTGTTAGTAAAAAAAGAAGACAAGTTTATAAATTTTTGTCAACACTTGTTGCTATTATATATGTGTTTGCATCTTTATTTGTTAGTAATCAATTTATAGCAAATGGTTTTTTACTAGCATTAGTTGTTCAATCATGTATGATTTCACCGTTGGTATATAAAATGTTTAACTTACCTTATGATAATTACAAAGAATATCTTAAAAATCAGGTTTAAATATATTTATATATTTAAATAATAAAAAATAGAAGGGAGTGTTTATATGTCATTTTTAATGGGATTAATAGCTACTGTTGGTTCATTTGTTGCTAGTCTTGGAAGTCAAGCTTGCTACCTAGTTTTAATCGATGAACCAGAATGTCCAAAAAGCTTAATTAAATAATTAAAAGAGTGTTTCACTCTTTTTTATTTAAATTAATTATTATATTTATAAAAAAGAATACTATGGTTTCAATGATGATTTTTTTTGCGTTTTTTCTTGCTTTATCTAAAGAACCATATTCACACAAAAGGTTATATATATTATCATCATTTTTCTTGTATTTATAAGTCAATCCTTCAGCTTTAAAATATTCATTTAATTTCTTTGCGTACTCGGTTCTGTCCATTTTTGAATAAATGCTATGAAAATGTAGAAAGAACCAAAATTCTATTGCTTGATTTGACCATAATGGTATATATCCATTATCTTCACACATTTGTATAGCTTCATCAAAATTTTTCGTATCAAAACTATCTTTATCAAATACAACAAATATTTTTCCATACGGAACAATAGACGTAGAAAACTTATCTATCTTAACTTGTAAATCAACTGCTTTTTCAAAATAATTTGGTTCGGTCTTAGTTCCTTCACAAATAACTAGCCAATTACTTGATTTCTGCTTTATTATATTTTTTCTTCTTCTTTTTCTTTCTGCAGCTCTTCTTATATGTAAATTATCACTACCCATAACAACACCTACTTTTCGTATGGAATAGCGCCAAACTGACCAGAAAGATATTTTTTCTCATAATCATATTATCACTTTTTTTAAAAAAAAGGAAAGATTTGGGAGAAAATTTCTCTCAAAATTGCTAAGAATGTACAATTTTTGATATTTTTGTACTAATATTATATTATTTATTATTTAAAATTATTATCAAATTATATAACAATTAATGTTTATTAAAACTAAAGAATACTATTTTATTTTTTGCTAACTATAGATAGAACTATATCTATGTGGTTTTCTTCATTACCAATGCTTTTCAAATAATCTTTACACTATCAACTGCTACATTTTATTACATATTATTTGTTCTTTCTTTTCCATAAGTCATCTTCTTATAATTTATTATACCGTGATTTTATACTAATTATATCCTGTCGTTTTCGGTATAATGCCATTATAATCATACGGATAAAATCAATATTGTCTGTATCACTGTAAAAAAAATTGAATAAAAATTATTTATTTTTACTCAATCCCTTAATTACTAATCTTTGTGTGAATACGTTTCCAGTAATTGTTCTTTCATTAATTATTTTATCGTTATTTTTAATAATTTCACTAACTAATGATAATCCATATCCATGACCTTTTCCTTTAGTTGAATATCCTTTTTCATCAATTCTTTCTAAGTCAGGCGTTTTTTCAAATTGGTTTGATACTTCTATGATTAAATCATTATTTTCTTCATATAGTGACAGACCAACTTCTTTATTTTTATTTTTTGCTGTTTCTTCAATAGCATTATCTAAAAATACTCCTAGTATTCGACAAATATCATAATTTAATTTTTTATCAATTTTTTCAAATTCAAATTTTTTTACTGAATTACTAACATCTAATATTGGTTTTATTTCTTTATCACTCATAACAAGCATTTTTTGATATACGATTCCTTGTAATCCGCCTGAAGGAATCTTTTTTGCTTTTCCATATAAAACATCGTTATCATCTTTTTTATCTTCAATAATTTCATTTAAATAATCTAAAGCTTGGTTATTATTTTGGTCTTTTAATAAAGATTTAACTATTAAAAGTTGATTTTTGTTTTCATGATTTGATACTCTTTGATAATCTAACATTTTTTCATATTCTTCTAAGTTATTTAATATGGCTTTATTTTCTGCTTGTATTTGTTGCATATTATTTTTATCTAAAAAACTATTGTACATGATAATTCCATATATAAATACAAATAATATGTTTATAATCATTATTGATAATAAATCTACTTCATGGTACATAGCAAATAACAAAATATTTATTACAATAATAAATAGTAACGCCATAAATGATATGTATGATATCTTTAATTTTTCAACTAAATTAATAACTTTAATACAAAAATTTTTTATAAAATTTATATTAATAATTAATAATGAAATCATCGATATTATTATTGCAGATATTTTTTGTCCATAATATCCAGTAATTAGTGTTCCGTCTCCAATATTCATTATTATAGCTAATAATATTGTAAATATTATTTCAGATAAAATTGTAACTAATTGTTCCATCAAAGTACTCGCAATAGTCTTTCTTATTTCATCGTGGAATAAGAAAAAGCATGCAAAACCTACAGAAATTGTACTGATTATTATTCTAACTAAATCATTAACAAAGTAAAAATTTAAAACTAAAACTGTAACTAAAAAAATAAAAACCAAATATGTATTTATACTTTTAAAATTTATTTTTTGTTGCATTAATTTTGATAATATATATATTCCTGAAAAAACATTAACAGAACAAGGAATTACATTATTTAATATTATATTAATCATTTAGATAACCCCTTCCAATAATTAGTAGAAACTAAATCTATTATTTCTCCATTGTCAAATTTAACTGTATTATCGTTTTTTGAAAATGTTCTAATTCTGTCTTCATTTATTAAACACGCACGATGTGTTTGAACTAGTTCTCCTTTGGATATTGCTTTTATTTCGGCTAATGTTTTTCCTACTTTATATTCTCCATAATCAGTTTTAATAATACATTTTCTATCTATACTATCTCTAGTTACATATAATATATCTTTAATTGGTATTGTATAAACTACAGATGTATCAACAAACCTAATAGTAGTTTTATGATTTAATATTTCTAAAGATTTTGTAATAGCATTTCTAAGGCTAATTTCAAAATTAGTAAATTTACAAATAAATGTTAAAAACATTAATTGTTCTTTGACAATTTCTGAACCTAATTCATTATGTGATGTTACGAAAATAATAACGCTATCAACGTCTTTTTCACGAATTTTTCTTGCTATATC